>JBAZLY010000005.1:0-51649 GCA_041650035.1 Candidatus Omnitrophota bacterium
TATTCGTGCAGGGTAGTTGACCTTATTAAATACATGATGAAATAAAGGCGGTAAGTTTTTTTGTGCCTTGTCCTTGTCCGTTTTTTGCGCAAGCAGGCAATGCGGGCAGAGGCGCGCACTCGGTATGTCTGTCATTATTCGGGTTATGGCGCATAAGGCAGGCACGGTAGTTTTTTAAGTATCGGAATGGAGAAAACAGATGAATAAGAAATCCGTAAGGGATGTTGATTTCGCGGGAAAACGCGTTTTGATGAGGGTTGATTTCAATGTCCCGCTGGATAAAGGACAAAATGTTACAGACGACAATAGGATACGGGCAGCACTACCCACTATTAAATACATATTGTCAAAAGGCGGCAGGCTTATTCTGATGAGCCATCTTGGTAGGCCTAAGGGCGAGGTAAAACCTGAATACAGCCTAAGGCCGTGTGCCAAAGTACTGGGTAAATTGCTGGATAGGCCGGTAGAGGTTCTCGACGACTGTGTCGGCGAAAATGTAGAGAAGGCTGTTTTGGGTCTGGCTGCGGGTGATGTTGTATTGCTTGAAAATTTAAGGTTTCACAAGGAAGAGACTGATAATGACGAGGTATTTTCCAAAAGGCTGGCGGGGTTAGGAGATATATTTGTAAATGACGCCTTTGGCACATGCCACAGGGCGCATGCCTCAACAGAGGGTGTTACGCATTATCTCGAGTCTGTATCGGGTTTCCTGGTCGAAAAAGAGATAGAGTATTTCCAGAAGGTTATCACGAGCCCTGATAAGCCCTTTGTGTTTTTGCTTGGCGGGGCCAAGGTAGCTGACAAGATACCTGTTATTGAGAATATGATGGATAAGGCCGGCACGATTATTATAGGTGGCGCTATGGCATATACCTTTATGAAGACAAAGGGTATTGATGTCGGGTCATCACGGGTTGAGCAGGATATGATCGAAACAGCCAGGGCCATTCTCCGCAAGGCTGAAACGAAGGTTGTGGAGATAGTGCTTCCGTTAGACCATGTCGTAACTGATGATATAGACACAGCGTCTAATGTAAAGATAACCGATACTGAATCGATCCATAGCGGATTTATGGGGGTGGATATAGGCCCTAAGAGCATAGACCTGTTTGTCCGTAAGCTGCGGCCCGCCAAGACTATTGTCTGGAACGGGCCTGTGGGTATATTTGAGAACGATAAATTTGCAAACGGAACAAAGGCCATAGCGGAGGCGATAGCGGATTTACACTGCGTATCTGTCATAGGCGGCGGTGATACAGCCGCGGCAATATCAAAATTCAGGCTTGTGGACAAGATGTCGCACATCTCTACAGGCGGCGGGGCCTCGTTAGAGTATCTGGAAGGCAAGGTTCTGCCCGGGATAGCGGCATTGTCAGATAAATAGACAGGATATCGCCAGCGCGATATTTTAAACTCGCACCCTGTTTCACAGCTTTTCGGGTATTAGCGGATGTTTCTGGAATATATTACTTAACACGCGAAAAAACGGAGTGGTAGATGAGAAGACCTATTGTTGCCGGTAACTGGAAGATGTTTAACACGATAAAAGAGGCTGTGGAGTTGGTAAGCGAGCTTAAGCGGGGGCTTGGCGATGTGGATTTCGTTGATATAGTTGTTTGTCCCGTATTCACGTCTTTACCTGATGTCCGTGAGATCCTTATTGATTCAAATATCAAACTCGGCGCACAAGACATGTATTGGGAAAAAAGAGGGGCCTTTACCGGAGAGGTTTCAGCTGATATGCTTAGGGATGCCGGGTGCGAATATGTGATAATCGGCCATTCGGAGAGAAGGCAGTATTTTCATGAGACAAATTCCGATATCAATAAAAAAATAAACGCGGCTCTTGAAGCGGGTTTGAAACCCATTGTTTGCGTAGGCGAGACCCTCAAGCAACGCGAGCAGGATAAAACATTTGATGTAATAAAAGATCATGTTCAGAACGCTTTGGCAGGCATAGGAGCCGATCGTGTGAAGGATATAGTTCTTGCCTATGAGCCTGTTTGGGCTATCGGCACAGGCAAGACGGCAACGCCGGAGACCGCCCAACAGGTGCACGCGTATATCAGGGGCCTGCTGGAGGGCATGTTTAGCGATGATACCGCCAAAAATATAAGGATACAATACGGCGGCAGCGTTAAGCCTGATAATATAAAAGAGCTTATGAATAAGCAGGACATAGACGGCGCCCTGGTAGGCGGCGCGAGCTTAAAGGCCGATTCGTTTAGCGCCATCGTGAAAGGAGCGGTATAAGCTGATGTATATATTAGTGCTTGTTGTTCATATTATTGTTTCTTTTGTTCTTGTTGCTGTTATCCTGCTTCAAACCGGAAAAGGCGGCGGCCTGGCCGAGACATTCGGCGGCGGCGGCGGTTCGCAGACTACTATATTCGGTCAGAAGGCGGGGGCGTTTCTTACAAAGGCCACCGAGGTCAGCGCCGTGCTTTTTTTATGCACTTCACTATCGCTCGCCTTTCTATCAGGCAAGAGGCAAAGGTCTATTATGGACGGTGTAAAGGCTATACCGGTCTCCGCTGACGCGGCAAAGGCCGAAGACGAGCCAAGGCAGGGTGTCGGTACCGTTAAGGATGTCCGGATAGACTCTGATACAGGCAAGCGGTCTGTTGCCAAGGAAGAGACAAGGCCCGCTTCAAGGGATGAGATACAGAGGATTTCAGGCGAATAAGAGTTGGCAGTAACCGGGCAGTATATTGGTGCCGGGACCGACAACAGTTCAAATGAAATACATATAAACAAACAGCCGAAGATAAAAGGCCTATGTTGTGTAGTTTACCGTATTCTTTCAAAAGACCGCTGTTCCTTTTAGCGGTTTTTTTATTGTTATCTCCTTCCGGATGCTTGAGGCGGGACATGGGCATGGATTATAGTCTTAAAGGTCTTCCGGCACGGGGGGATTGCCTGATTGCGGCGTCTATTGCTGATGCTATAACCCTTATTCCTATGGTTGCCTCTGATTCAGCCTCGCATGAGTTGTGCTCTCTTATATACAGCGGTCTCATAAGATATGATAAAGATTTGAACATAATCGGAGATCTCGCCCTTTCGTGGGAGATAAGCCAAAACGGCCGCGAGATTGTTTTTACCCTGCGTGATGATGTAAGATGGCATGACGCAGTCCCTTTTACCGCCGATGATGTCCTTTTTACATATCATAGCCTTATAGACCCGAAGACCAGGACGCCGTATGCCGGTGATTTCAACAAGATAGAGTCATTACAGGTAATCAACCCCTACAAGATAAAGGTCACCTATGCCCAGCCGTTTGCCCCCGCGCTGTCTTCCTGGGCCATGCCTATTATACCCAGGCATCTCTTGCAAAATGAAGACTTGAGTTTTGCGAAATTCGGGCGGCAGCCGGTCGGGACGGGGCCCTATAAGTTTGTAAGATGGGTAACAGGCCAGCAGATCGTCTTAAAGGCCAATGACGATTATTTCGGGCAAAGGCCTTATATTGATTACTATATCTATCGTGTGATACCAGATCCATCAACGATGTTTTTAGAGCTCCAGGCGGGCGGAGTCGATCTTATGGGTCTTACGCCTTTGCAGTACAATAGGCAGACGCAAAACGTTTATTTCAACAGGTGTTTTAATAAATACAGTTACCCCTCCCATGGTTACACTTATTTGGGTTATAATCTGCGCGACAATAAGTTCAAAGACAAAAAGGTGCGCGTGGCATTGGATATGGCTGTTGATAAACAGAGTATTATTGACGGTGTATTGCTCGGGCTCGGCAGGATATGCACAGGCCCTTTTCTGCCTGATTCATGGGCGTATAATAAGGGTGTGATGTCCCGGCGCCGTGATATCCCCGGGGCCAAAAGGCTTTTGGCACAGGCCGGGTGGGCTGACACGGATGGAGACGGGATTATCGATAAAGACGGTATTAAATTTCAATTTTGCCTGCTCATAAACCAGGGTAATAGCCTAAGGGAATACGCGGCGCAGATGATACAACAGCAGTTGAAAGAGGTTGGCGTAATGATGAGGATACAGTCGATAGAGTGGGGTGTCTTGTTGGGTGAGTTTATCAATAAGAAGAGGTTTGAGGCGGTGCTCATGGGCTGGGGCCTGCCCCCTGAACCCGATTGCCTTGATATATGGCATTCATCAAGGGTCAGGGAGGGGGAATTCAATTTTATAAGTTATAAAAACGAAGAGGTCGACCGCTTACTTGAACAGGGTAGGCTTGTTATCGACCGGGCAAGCCGTGCCGGGATATATCAAAGGATACACTCTATATTATATGATGAACAACCATATATGTTTTTATGGATTGAGGACAGTCTGCCTATTATCCATAAGCGTTTCAAAAACATTAAATCCTCACCTTCAGGCATAAGGTATAATTTTACCGAGTGGTATGTGCCAAGCGAAGAGCAAAAATACGGGCCAAGGCATAAGGTGTTATTGTGAGGCATTATTTAATCAGGCGTATTATATTGACTGTCCCGACGATAATCGGTATTTCGTTAGTCTCATTTGTCGTTATACACCTTGCCCCCGGTAACCCTGTTGATAGCATGACAATGCTTGACCCAAAGGTTTCATTTGAGGCCAGGGAAAAGCTTATGGCGCAATACGGGCTTGACAGGCCCATTTACGCGCAGTATATGGACTGGGTAAGGCGTATTGTTTTTCTCGATTTTGGTGTGTCATATAGAGATGGGCAGAAGGTTATTGCAAAGGTGGCCGCCCGCGCGCCCGTGACACTGCTTATTAATATATTATCGGTATTGCTCATCCTGCTTATAGCTATACCAATTGGCGCCGCCAGCGCCGTCCGATGCGGTGGTTTATATGACCGATTTACGACAGTAATTGTTTTTATAGGGTTTGCGTTTCCGGGTTTTTGGCTGGCATTGCTTTTGATGTCTCTTTTTGGTATCAGATTGGGCTGGTTGCCGGTTCAGGGTATTGTATCGCTTGATTTTGACACCCTTACCGCGGTAGGAAAGACGGTTGATGTGGCCATGCATCTCGTGCTTCCGGTATTTGTCTCTTGCGTGGGAGGGATAGCAGGTATGAGCAGATATGTAAGGAATAATATGCTGGAGATCCTGCATAAGGATTATATCAAAATGGCAAGGGCTAAGGGGATTAAAGAGCGCGATGTCATATATAAACACGCCCTTGGAAACGCCGTATTGCCTATTATAACAATATTGGGCCTTTCAGTGCCCGGGCTTATAGGCGGCAGTGTTATATTTGAGTCTGTTTTTGGTATACCCGGTATGGGTAGATTATTTTATGAATCCGTGATGAGCAGGGACTATCCTGTTGTCATGGCCGTGCTTGTCATAGGGGCACTTCTCACATTGGTGGGCAATCTGATGGCGGATATATCATATTCAGTCGCAGATCCGAGGGTAAGATATGACAAATAAGTTATTTGTAACAGGCATGGCAATAGTAAGTGTCCTTGCTGTTATGGTATTAATGGCACCGGTCATATGCCGGTATGACCCGGTCAGCATTAATATTAAACAAGCCCTTCTCGCGCCGTCTAATGCGCATATATTCGGGACAGATTATCTCGGCAGGGACCTTTTCAGCAGGGTGATATACGGCGGCAGGGTGTCCATGATGATAGGTCTTGTGGCGGTAATGATAGCGCTTATTACAGGGGTTGTGGTGGGCTCAATATCCGGATATTATGGCGGGGTTACGGATCTCGTGCTTATGGGCGTAGTCGATATTATGCTGTGCTTCCCGGCCCTTTTTCTCATCCTTGCCGTGGTTGCTATGCTTGAACCGGGCATAGTAAATATAATGGTGATAATAGGGTTGACCGGATGGATGGGTGTTGCCAGGCTTGTCCGTGCGGAGATACTAAGCCTGAAAAACAGGGAATTTATCTTAACCTCAAGGGCGCTTGGGGCAGGCAGTGCGAGGATCATATTCAAACATCTTATTCCCAACGCGATAGCGCCTGTCCTTGTAAGCGCTGTGCTTGGCGTTGCCGGCGCGGTATTGCTGGAATCATCATTGAGTTTTTTAGGCCTGGGTGTTCAGTTGCCTTCCCCCAGCTGGGGCAATATACTGATGGAGGGCAAAGCGTCTTTGGGGGTCTGCTGGTGGCCTATGGCGTTTCCCGGGCTGTTTATATTGATTACCGTATTAGGGTTTAATCTGCTTGGAGAAGGCTTAAGACAGTTTTTTTTGCCTTATAAGGTATGATACAAATAAACCATCTAACAGTTTGTTACAACCAGACCGGCTGCTTTGCAAAGGCGTCAAGTCTTGCCGCTGTCGACGGTGTTAGCCTGAAGATACAGGAGAAGAGTATCTTTGCCTTGGTAGGAGAATCCGGCAGCGGGAAGACAACACTGGGCTTGGCTATGACGAGGCTTATAAATGCCGGTGAAGGCGGTATCGTAAGCGGCTCCGTGATTGTGGATGGAGAAAATATACTAAGATTGACGGAAGAGAAATTGCGCGATATAAGGGGCAGGAAGATATCGTATATATTTCAGGAGCCTGCCTCCGCCCTTAATCCAATAATGACAATAGGACGGCAGATCGATGAGGCCCTGTTGGCCCACGGCATAGCCGGCAAAAAGAAGGTTAGGGATATGGCATTGGAGTCCCTGCGCGCGGCAAGGCTTGATAATGCCGGGCGGGTTTATGATTCATATCCGCACCAGCTTTCCGGCGGCATGAAACAGCGCGCCATGATAGCCATGGCTATAGCGGCCAGGCCAAGGTTATTGATAGCGGATGAACCGACTACCGCTTTGGATATCGATACCGAGAAAGAGATACTGGATCTGCTCTTATCCCTGCGCGCGGAACTGCGGCTTTCCATATTATTTATCACGCATAATATTAGGATAGTTAAAGATATCGCGGATGAAACAGCCGTTATGTGTAAAGGCAGGGTTGTGGAGGCCGGGCCTGCGTCTAAGGTATTCAGGGCGCCGAGGCATGAATACACGAAACTGCTTGTCCTGTCCACCCCAGAGAATTTTAGGCGCGGTATAAAGATCTAATTCACGCGAGAAGGATAATGCGATTGGCAGAGGTCATGATAGAAGTCGTAGATGTGACAAAAAAATATAAAGACAGGCAGGCCTTATGCCCAATAAGCTTTCATATTGACTATGGTCAGGCTGTCGGCGTTTCCGGCAGATCCGGATGCGGAAAGACTACACTGGCAAAAATTATCTGCGGGCTCATAAAGCCGAGCGGGGGCACTGTCCTGTATAGGGGTGAGGATATATTCAGGTTTAAAAAAGCCGGTTGGAGTATGTTTAGGCGGAAGGTCCAGATCGTGTTTCAAGACCCTCTGGCCAGCCTTGACCCCAAGATGACTATAGGCGAAAGCCTGTCAGAGCCTCTTATAATAAATAAATGTGTCATGAAATCGAGATTGGCATCTCGGGTGAGGTCCCTAACGGGGAAGGTCGGGCTAGAGTACGATATTATTAATAGATACCCTCATCAAATATCCGGCGGGCAGAGACAGCGCGTTAACATAGCCAGGGCGTTGGCAGCGGGGCCTAAACTGCTCGTCTGCGACGAGCCGCTATCATCACTTGACCTTCCGTCGCAATTTAATATCCTTAAACTATTCTCCAGGCTAAGAAGAGAAGAGAACCTTGCCCTTCTCTTTATATCGCACGATCCGGACATTATCAGTATTATATGTGACAAGGTTGTGCGCCTGTAGGGTTTAGGCTTGACAAAGGTCAGACCAAGACCTAATTTTTATTTGCACATTTCGGCCATTTATTATATAATACCCAAACTAAGAGGTGCTGTTATATGAAGACGGTGATCAGGAAGGCATATATCAAAGACGTGCCCGCCCTTCAGGGGCTTATAGGTTGTTTCGCGAAAAGAGATCTTATGCTGCAGAGGTCTCTTATTGAGTTGTATGAAAATATCAGGGACTATTTTGTAGCGGTAAACGGCGGGCATATATTAGGATGCTGCGCACTGCATGTGTGCTGGGAAAACCTCGCTGAGATAAAGGCCCTTGCTGTCGATGAAGGCCGTCATAAAAAAGGTATCGGCACAAGACTTGTGAGGCAGGCCCTTAAAGAGGCGCAATCCCTAGATATAAAGAAGGTCTTCTGCCTGACGTATGTGCCGAAATTTTTCGGTAAATTGGGTTTTAAGAATATAGACAGAAAATTGCTTCCCCATAAGATATGGACAGAATGCCTGCAGTGCGCGAAATTCCCGAATTGTGATGAACAGGCCATGATGCTGCGCCTTTAATACCTGGATAAATCGTTAACTAAAAAGAAGGCGGCTATAAGCCAATGAGACAGACTATAACAGAAAAGATCTTAGCCCGGCATTATGCCAAAAAAAGGGTTAAGCCCGGCGATTTTATAAACGCGAAGGTTGATTTGTGCCTTGGTAATGATATTACCGCGCCCCTAGCGATATCGGAGTTTGAGAAGGCCGGTATGCGAAGCCCCTGGAATAGGAACAGGATAGCCCTTGTCCCCGATCATTTTACGCCTAACAAGGACGCGATGAGCGCTAGGCAGTGCAAGATATTGCAGGTCTTTTCCAAAGCGCACGGCATAAGGCATTATTTTGAACAAGGCCGGGTGGGCGTAGAGCACGCGCTTTTGCCGGAGTCCGGCCTGACAGGTCCCGGGGATCTTATAATCGGCGCTGATTCGCACACATGCACATATGGCGCCCTCGGCGCTTTTTCGACAGGCGTAGGCTCCACGGATCTGGCCTGCGTCATGGCTACAGGCAGGTGTTGGTTCAAGGTACCGCGGTCTGTCAAGTTCATATACAAAGGAAGGCTGCCAAAGTGGTCAGGCGGCAAGGATGTGATATTGTTTACCATAGGCAAGATAGGCGTTGATGGGGCGAACTATGAAGCGATGGAATTTACAGGCTCCGTTATCCGCAGACTCCCTATGGATGACAGGTTTTCCATATGTAATATGGCTATAGAGGCAGGCGCAAAAAACGGGATCATAGCCCCGGACGAGATAACACGCGCGTATATCAAGCAGACTATGGGCAGGCGTTATCCTTTATATGCTGCCCGCTGGGCGTATCTGTATTCTGATAAAGATGCCGATTATACCGATGTGCATGAGTGGGATATGTCGGCTATGGAGCCTCAAGTCGCCTGCCCGCATCTGCCCAGTAATGTTAAAGGCGTTAGTGAGCTTAAAAAGATATCGATAGACCAGTCTGTCATAGGATCATGCACCAACGGTAGGATATCCGATCTTAGGATAGCAGCCAGGATATTAAAGGGTAGAAGGGTCAATTCCCGGGTTAGGTTGATCGTAATACCAGCCACGCAGAAGATATATGCGCAGGCCTTGGACGAGGGCCTGCTGGAGGTCTTCACGAAGGCAGGCGCTGCTGTTGAAACACCTACCTGTGGGCCATGTCTTGGCGGGCATGCCGGCATACTTGCCGAAGGCGAATCAGCTATAGCTACGACGAACAGAAATTTTGTAGGCAGGATGGGAAGCCCTAAGAGTTTTGTATATCTGTCAAACCCGGCGGTTGCTGCGGCAAGCGCCATAAAGGCAAGGATCGCTCATCCCGCGGAGATTATTTAACGGCATATCTCTTTGCCCGCGGCGGCGGTACCGGAAACGGACTTGATTGAAAGAGGCCGTCTCGGGTGAAATAAGGGGAATATTAAATGAAGATCAAAGGCAGTGTGCATAAGTTTGGCGATAATATCAACACGGATGAGATAATCCCCGCGCGTTATTTGAATACCATTGATCCGGAGGTCCTAAGCGGTCATTGCATGGAAGACGCTGACCCTGATTTTGTAAAGAAGGTTAAAAAAGGGGATATCATAGTGGCAGGCGCTAATTTCGGCTGTGGTTCATCCAGGGAACATGCCCCTATTGCCATAAAGGCGGCAGGCATATCCTGTGTCATAGCCCAAAGTTTTGCCAGGATCTTTTACCGCAATGCCATTAATATAGGGCTTGCTATCCTTGAGAATGGGCAGCTAGCGGGCTGTATTCAAACAGGCGATATCATCGAGATAGACCTTGCCGCTGGCAGAATATATGAGCCCAAAAACGACAAGACCTACATTACGCAGCCTTTTCCGGAGTTTATGCAAAGGATAGTATCGGCAGGGGGGCTGATGCAATATGTAAAAGACAGTAAGGGCATCTAAGACGGCATTGTTAATGGATGAGAAAGGATGTGACATGTATAAGATAGCTGTTATGCCTGGTGACGGGACAGGCCCTGAAGTGGTAAGAGAGGGGCTTAAGGTCTTGAAGGCTGCTTCAGAGAAATATGGTTTTGAATATGAGACCAAGACATTTGATTGGGGCGGTGAGAGGTATTTAAAGACGGGCGAGACAATACCGGCAGGCGGGCTTGATGAGCTTAGGAAATACGATGCTATATTTTTAGGCGCGATAGGAAACCCTAAGGTGAAACCCGGTATCCTTGAAAAGGGGATATTGCTTGAGACAAGGTTTGGCCTAAAGCAGTATATAAATCTTCGTCCGGTAAAACTCTATCCCGGTGTCTGGACGCCCCTTAAGGATAAGGGCCCTGACGATATAGATTTTGTTGTTGTCCGCGAGAACAATGAAGGGCTTTACACGGGCATGGGCGAATTTCGTAACAAGGGCGCCGAGAATGAAGTGGCGATACAGGTTTCTTATAATACGCGCAAGGGCGTTGAACGCTGTATAAGATACGCCTTTGAATATACGAGAAAACGGAATAAGAGAAAGAAGCTGACGCTTTGCGGCAAAACGAATGTCCTAACCTACGCGTGGGATCTGTGGGAGCGTGTATTTAACGAGCTTGCCGCCCAATATCCCGATGTGCAGACTGATTATATCCATGTTGACGCGGCATGCATGTGGTTTATCAAAAATCCGGAATGGTTTGACGTCATAGTCACTGATAATATATTCGGCGATATCATAACAGATTTAGGCGCCATGATACAGGGCGGCATGGGCATAGCTGCCGGCGGCAATATAAATCCTCAAGGCGTATCAATGTTTGAACCTATAGGAGGCTCCGCGCCTAAATATACGGGGAAGAATGTTATAAATCCTTTAGCTGCTATCGGGGCCGTTCAGATGCTTTTGGCACAGATAGGCGAAGATGACGCCTCGTTGGCGATAGAGAAGGCCATAATAAATGTCACAGCGAACAAGTTGAAATCGTTATCGGCAGGCAAGATGGGATATTCAACAAGCGAGGTAGGCGATCTTGTTGCCGGAAGCCTCTAAGATGTCTTTTATGCGGTTTTATAATAGGAGCATGTAATATGAAAAGATACAATGTGGCGGTAGTAGGCGCTACCGGCTTGGTTGGGACCGAGATGTTGAATACGCTTGAGAAGAGAAGGTTTCCTGTCAAGGCCTTGCGGCCCCTGGCATCGGAGAAGTCGGTTGGGAAAAAAATAAACTTCAATAAGATGAGCATTGCTGTCGGGCTTTTGGCCAAGGACTCTTTTGACGGGGTCGATATAGTTCTCTCGAGCGCGGGCGCTGACATAAGCAAGAGGTTTTTGCCTTATGCCGTAAGATCCGGTGCCGTCTGTATTGATAATACCTCGGCGTTCAGGATGGATAAGGGTGTCCCGCTTGTTGTCCCGGAGGTAAACCCGGAGGATGTCTTTAAACATAAAGGTATAATCGCAAACCCTAATTGTTCGACCATACAAATGGTAGCCGCTCTTAAGCCGCTGCACGATTACGCGAGGATTAAAAGGATCGTTGTATCTACTTATCAGGCGGTATCCGGCGCCGGAAACAAGGGCCTGAACCAGCTTAAGAAAGAGATAGCTATTATCGGGAACAAAAGGTCTCCGCGCCTTCTTAAGGGCTATAGGCCTGGAAAGTTTCCATATCAGATAGCGTATAATCTTATCCCTCATATAGATGTCTTCCTTGATAACGGCTATACAAAGGAAGAGATGAAGATGATCAATGAAACGAGAAAGATCCTGCATAATAGCTCTATACGCATAACAGCTACTTGTGTTCGGGTGCCTGTGTTCGTGTCCCATTCAGAGTCCGTAAATATAGAGACTGCGAGGCCGGTTTCGGCAGATAAGGCAAGGCGCATATTATCAAAGTCTTGCGGGATCAAGGTTATAGATAATCCCCCAAGGTTAAAGTATCCTATGCCGGTGGAAGCGGCAGGAAGTTATGAGACCTATGTGGGCCGGATACGAAAAGACGAAAGTATTAAAAACGGTTTAAACCTTTGGATTGTTTCCGATAATCTTTTAAAAGGCGCCGCTCTAAACGCCGTTCAAATAGCAGAGGTTTTGATAGGTAAGAGATAGCCTGGGTGCAAGTTCAGGCCTGCGCCAACCAACTCAAGGGTATGATGAGAAATATCAGGCTGAAGATAGCCTATGATGGCACAAATTACAAGGGTTGGCAGGCGCAGAACAAAAGTCCCCGGGCTTTGTGTCCGCATAAAACCATACAGCATGAGATAGAATCCGCCGCAGGCAGTATATTCGCAGGTAATATCAGGGTTATAGGTTCAGGCCGCACCGACGCGGGTGTTCACGCCTTGGGCCAGGTCGCGAATTTCAGGATAGATAACCCAATGCCCTGCACCCGGATCAGGCGTGCCCTCAATAGTATTTTACCTAAAGATATCGTTATTACAAACGCTACCGATGTTAAAGAGAGCTTTCATTCAAGGTTTGACGCGCTATCAAAGATTTACCGTTACCGAATATCCAATTGTCCCTACGCGCCTATTTTTGATAGGCTATATCAATATCACATACCGTATAAGCTTGATTGTGAGTTAATGCGCGCGGCGACACGCTTTTTGATCGGCCGGCAGGATTTTAGGTCGTTTCAGGCCTCTGATCACGGCGAGAAGGGGAAGAGTGATTCGGTGCGCGAGATAACACGCCTATCCGTAAACCGCAGGGGTAATGTTATCAGTATAAACATTGAGGCCAATGGTTTTCTTTATAATATGGTCCGTAACATAGTTGGGACCCTGATAGAAATCGGCAGGGGTAAGATCCCGCCTGAACGTATCAAGGACATATTGAAGGCCAGGGACAGGCGCAAGGCAGGACCGACGGCCCCCGCCAGAGGTCTATGCCTTATGCGGGTAAAATATCCGAAGGCCGGGATAATACAGCCGGCAGTGTAAGCCATGAAAAAAAGACAGCAATGGGGTTCGAGGTTAGGCATAATATTTGCCGTCGCGGGCAGCGCGGTTGGGTTGGGTAATTTTCTGCGTTTTCCGGTCCAGGCGGCGCAAAACGGCGGCGGTGCGTTCATGATACCGTATTTTCTGTCTTTCTTTCTTTTGGGTATACCGCTGATGTGGATAGAGTGGGCGGTAGGAAGATATGGCGGCGGGTTTGGACACTCTACTGCGCCGGGTATCTTCCATAGTATGTGGCAAAAGAACCGTTTCATAAAATATTTTGGTGTGATAGGCATATTCGGCCCGATGATTATATTGGTTTATTATTTGTATATCGAATCATGGTGCCTTGCCTATAGCGCGTTTTCGATAACCGGCTCTTATAGCGGTATACGGAGCCAATCCGGGATGACGGATTTTTTGAGAAGTTTTCAGGGGCTTATGCGGGGAGGGCATTTTAAAGGTGTCCATACCGCTTATTATTTTTTTCTCGCTACCTTCGCACTGAATATGATAATAATCGCGCGCGGGATAAAGAGCGGTATTGAAAGATTGTGCAAGATCGCCATGCCTGCCCTGTTTATATTTGCCTTCGTAATAATGGTAAGGGTATTTACGCTCGGCGCGCCGAATCCCTTATTGCCTGCATGGAACACCCTTAACGGTTTAGGTTTTTTATGGAATCCTGACCTCTCGGCCCTGAAAGACGCCAAGGTATGGCTGGCAGCCGCCGGCCAGATATTTTTTACCCTAAGTGTCGGTATCGGGGTGATATTAACCTACGCCAGTTATCTTAAAAAGGCGGATGATGTTGTCCTATCGGGCCTGTCGGCCGCCGGTACCAATACCCTTGCCGAGGTTGTCCTCGGAGGGTCTATAATCATCCCGGCCGCGTTTGCTTTTTTTGGCCCAGCAGGCATTGCAGATGTGTCCAGGCAGGGTGCCTTTGACTTAAGCTTTGTGACCATGCCCGTGATATTACAGCATATACCCCTGCCGGCCTTGTTCGGTTTTTTGTGGTTTGCCATGCTTTTTTTATCAGGCATAACCTCATCCGTATCTCTTGCCCAGCCCGCCGTGGCCTTTTTAGAGGATGAGTTTAATCTCCCGAGGCCAAAGGCGGTATTGGTCTTTGGCGTGGTTGTTTTTGTTTTTTGCCATGCGGCGATATTTCTCATGGGAAAAGGTGTTGTGAACGAACTTGATTTTTGGGCAGGAACCTTTTGCCTCGTCCTGTTTGCTACTATCGAGGCATTTCTTTTTGCCTGGGTTTTTGGCATTGATAAGGCTTGGGATGAGATGCATCACGGTTCTATGATGCGTATACCCGCGGTATATAAATTTATCATTAAATACATAACTCCCCTTTTTCTGCTTTTGATACTTGTTTTTTGGTTTATACAAGACGGTCTGCCTTTTGTTATGATGAGAGGTATCGATGATGCTGTTAGGCCTTATATAATAGGTACGCGTTTTGCGCTGGCGGCACTTTTCGGCACGCTTTGCCTGCTGGTTAAAGCGGCTTGGAAAAAAAGGAAGATGAAGAGTCACCATTCAAAGGCGGTCATATGAATTGGGGCGGATGGTTGTTTATGATATTATCTTGGGCCTTTATCATATCCCTGTGTCTTTTTTGTTTTATCAGGGTTTTCTCCCGCGTCCGGACGGGTACGTAAAAATACCTTGACACACATGATGTATTTGTGTTAAAATTCAACCTCTTTTAGGAGTCGAATATGAGAAAAACATTTGTTGCCAAGAAAAAAGATATCAAGAGAGAATGGGTTATTGTTGACGCGCGGGATAAGGTCCTTGGAAGGCTGGCAACACGTATAGCTATTATATTACGCGGCAAACATAAGCCTGAATATACGTCTTATATCGATTGCGGTGACGGAGTTATTGTTATAAATGCCGATAAGATAAAGGTAACTGGCAAGAAGATGCGTGATAAGGAGTATATCACGTATTCAGGTTATCCGGGCGGCCAAAAAAGGACTACATTAACACAGATGATGAAAAAAGACCCGCGCAAGGTTATCAGGCAGGCCGTAAAGAGGATGCTCTCAGATACACCGTTGGGAAGGGACATGTTTAAAAAGCTCAAGGTCTATGCAGGTAGCAATCATCCGCATATGGCACAGAGTCCTCGGGAATTGAAGTTCTAATCGGGAGATATTATTTAATGGCAGATGAATTATTGTTAAAGGCTACAGGCAGGAGAAAAGAGGCCTCCGCGCGGGTGACGCTTAAGCCGGGGGCAGGCATAATAAAGGTGAATAAGCGTTCGATCGAGGATTATTTCCCGCGCGAAACGCTTAGAATGATCATACAACAGCCTTTTGAGGTATGTAATCTTGTCGGTAAGTACGATACTACCGTAATAGTGAGGGGCGGCGGCACTTCCGCGCAGGCGGGCGCCATACGCCACGGCATAACAAGATCATTGATAGCGCTTGATGAGACCCTGAAGAAGAAGCTTAAGAAGGCAGGATTTGTCACAAGGGACCCCCGTATGAAGGAGCGTAAGAAATACGGTCAGAAGGGCGCTAGGAAGAAGTTCCAGTTCTCTAAACGTTGATTCATGGAGGCTTGCCCCTCAACCGGAAACTGGGCGGCAGGCTTATAATATAATTTTTTATCTAAACCCCGTCCTTTGCGATAAGAGCGGGGTTTTTATTTGCCTTTTATCCCCTTTTCACGCCGTAATTTGTGTATTATGCCTTAAAAGGGGATTGGGGATAAGGACAGCCTGCCGAAATACCTTTGTTGCATAAGTTATAGATTGACAAAGCCATCACCTTTGCTTTATAATTAATGTCTATATATACTAAAAATAAGTATACATAACGCCTGCCGTATTTTGGTATCAATGACATATTATATCTTTGCATGATAAATAATGGAGAATAACATGATAAACGCCGCGGTTTGTGGCATAACAGGCTATACAGGTTTAGAGCTTATCAGGATATTATTAAGGCATCCGAAGGTCTCTATTAAAGCATTGACCGCAAGGCTTGAAAGGCCCACAAAGATATCGGATATTTACCCTGAATTTAAAAGCAGGCTGGATATTGTCTGCCAAGCCCTTAAACCTGCCGAGTTGGTCAAAAAAAATATAGACGTAATATTTCTGGCCCTGCCGCATAAGGTGTCTATGGAATACGCGCCAAGCTTTGTAGACAGCGGCGGGCGGGTGATAGATCTAAGCGCCGATTTCAGGTTAAAGGATGCCGTTATATATGAGAAATATTACGGTATAAGTCATATTGCCCCGGCATATATCAAGGGCAGTGTCTATGGCCTGCCTGAACTTAATAAGGTTAGGATCAGGCGTGCCGTGCTTTTGGCAAATCCCGGTTGTTATCCCACGGGCTCTATCTTGGCGGTAGCGCCTTTAATCGCGGCGGGATTAGCCTCAAAGGACGCTATCATACTTGATGCTAAGAGCGGGATTACAGGGGCCGGCAAAAAGCCTGACACGGGTTTGATGTTTGCCGAGGTTTCGGAAAACATGAAGGCCTACAAGGTCGGCTCGCACCAGCATATACCGGAGATAGAACAGGAGCTTAAGCGTATATCATCGAATAAGGTTGATATTATATTTACCCCGCATCTGATACCAATAAGAAGGGGTATATTGACGACAGCCTACGTCTCTTTGAAGAAAAGGCAGGGTCTTGACAGTTTGATCGCCTGCTATAAACGGTTTTACAACGGGGCACCGTTTGTCCATGTCTATGATGCTGGTAGCCTGCCTCAAATTAAGGATGTCGTGAATACTAATATTTGCGCTATCGGTATAGTATCTTCCTCTGACCGGTCAAAGGCGATAATCATAACAGCGATAGATAATCTGCTTAAAGGTGCTTCAGGACAAGCTGTTCAGAATATGAATATAATGTTCGGCCTGCCGGAGACGATGGGGCTGGTATAGACCTTACGCGGTTTTCTAAGAACAAGGAGAAGAAGAATTGAAGCGGATATCGGGAGGCATAACAAAGCCGGCAGGCTGGCTTCAGTCCGGCATACATTCCGGCATAAAAAAGAAGGGTGCTGATCTCGCGCTTATAATGTCAGAGGCGCCCGCGACAGCATGCGGGGTATTTACAAAAAGCAGCTTTAGGGCTGCGCCGGTTGAGGTTACAAAAAGACATCTCCAGTTTGGCAGGCATTTTGGCGTAATCATTAATTCAGGCAACGCGAATTGTCTGACAGGGGCAGACGGCGTATCGGAGGCGATTTCTATACTCGGTAAGCTGGCATCGATCGCGGGTTGCAAAAAGGAACAACTGCTTGTTTGCTCCACGGGTATTATCGGAAAAAGGCTTCCCGTGGCGAAAATTGAGAATGCGTTAAACAGGCTCTTCTCGTCATTGCATAGGCGTGATTCAAGGACGGCGGCCCGGGCTATTATGACAACCGATACATTTGAAAAGGAGAGGGCCTACAGCATAGATATCGCTGATAAGCAGGTCAGGCTGGCAGGCATGGCAAAAGGAGCGGGTATGATATCGCCTGATATGGCTACGATGATTTCAGTTATAACTACAGACGCGGACATAAGCAAGCCTGTCCTTAAAATGGCGCTTAAGGAAGCGGTGGAGGATTCATTTAACAGTATCACTGTGGACGGGGATATGAGCACGAATGATACCGTGTTAATCCTGGCAAATGGATTATCAGGGGTGGCGATCAAGCAGGGCACAGCCGCATATGGTAAATTTGTTTCAGCGCTTAAGGTATTGTGCCTTGACCTTGCGATGATGATTGTAAGAGACGCCGAGGGCGCGACCAAGTTCATACAGATTGATATCAACGGTGCCAGGAGTGCCGGACAGGCCAAGGCCTTAGGCATTAAGATAGCCAATTCCCCATTGTTTAAGACGATGTGCTATGGAGATGACCCCAATTTTGGAAGGGTTGCCGCCGCCTGTGGAGCTGTCAAAGCGGGTATAGAGGTGGCCCGCGTGGACATCTATCTTAACGGGGCTATGGCCGTCAGATCCGGCGTAGCCTGCACGGGGCCTTTGCCCAGGAGGTTATTTTCCGCCAAAAGGATAGATATAAGGGTTGAGCTTCATTTGGGCACCGCACGTAAAAGAATTTATACGTCTGACCTAAGCCCTGAATATATCAAGATAAACGCGGCATACAGCTAAACATGGCAAAGCCTGCCCAGGCTGTTTTCAAGGGGCGGGCGGGATGCATGAATGAGAGAGCGCATATTAGAGAGCGCGTCAAAATATATAAAGATATTTAAGGGTAAGGCATTTGTCATTAAGTATGGCGGCAGTATGCTTGAAAATAGGGCCCTTTCGGACTCTGTCCTTGACGATATTGTCTCTTTTCATAATAAAGGCATAAATGCCGTGATAGTCCACGGTGGAGGTTCAAGGATCAACGCCCTGATGTCCCAACGGGGTAAAAGTGCTGTTTTTGCAGACGGGCTTCGTATAACCGACGAAGAGACAGCCGGCATTGTGGACGAGGCGCTTTCTATGGTCAACAGTGACCTTGTCAGGCGCGTGATCGAGCGTGGCGCCCGGGCAGAAGGTGTTTTGAGCAGGGATACCGGCCTGATAAGCGCCGGAAGGAGAAAGGGCGCGATAGCGGGCGATTTTGTGGGAGATATAAACGCGGTCGATACGAATATTATACGGGGTGTCTTAAAAAGAGGTGCCATCCCGATAATATCACCGGTAGGCATGGGTAGCGACAAGAAGCCTTATAACATAAACGCGGACATAGCGGCGTCAGAGATAGCATCTGCGATGAGATCGGAGAAACTGATGTTTTTGACAAATGTCAGAGGTGTTATGATGGATAAGGATGACGACAATAGCCTTATCTCTCACATAGATGAGGCGCGGGCGTTGGATATGATCGACAAAGGCGTGATTTCTTCGGGCATGATACCAAAGGTAAAGGCCGGTATCAGGGCCCTTGACAGTGGTGTGAAAAAGGTACATATAATAAGCGGCACGATACCACACTCGCTTTTATTAGAGGTTTTTACCGATGAGGGGGTTGGGACAGAGATTATAAGATAGATGGCAGGGCCTGTGTCCGGGTCATTTGTTAACATTAAAATTAAGAGGAAAAATATGTCTACCGCACAAGAGATTATAAATTTGGCTAATTCGTATATATTGAACACGTACAGAAGGATACCGGTTGTCTTTGTAAAGGGGAGGGGTTCATATATATGGGATCAGGACGGCAGGAGATACCTTGATTTTTTCCCGGGTTGGGCCGTAAGCGGTTTAGGCCATTGCCACAGGGGCGTTATCAGTTGCGTCTCCAGGCAGATGAGAAAGATCATACATGTCTCTAATAATTATTATAGCCGGCCACAGGCTATTCTCGCGCAGAGATTATCGGCAGGCGCTTTCGGCGGAAAGGTGTTTTTCTGTAATTCCGGCGCGGAGGCGAATGAAGCGGCGATAAAGCTTGCAAGGGCCTATGGCAGCAAACAAGGAAGGTATAAGATTATTACGATGGAAAAGTCTTTTCACGGCAGGACAATGGCTACATTGACAGCAACCGGCCAGGAGAAGGTCAAGAGCGGTTTTTATCCATTGCTTGAGGGTTTCACCCATGTCCCTTTCAATAATATCGATGCCGTAAGAGATGCGGTTGATGAACTGACGGTGGCTGTCATGATAGAGCCTATACAAGGTGAAGGCGGTATCAATATAGCGGATGGGGATTATATGAAAAAGCTTAAGGCATTATGCGGGGCAAAAGACTTGCTGCTCATATTAGACGAGGTTCAAACGGGGATGGGCCGGACGGGAAAACTCTTTTGTTATCAGCATTATGGGATATTGCCTGATATCATGACATTGGCAAAATCTCTGGGTGCCGGGTTTCCTATAGGGGCCATGATCGCTTCCGACAGGCTAGTGGATGTCCTTAAGCCTGGCATGCATGCCTCCACATTCGGCGGAAGCCCTGTAGTCTGTGCCGCCTCTATCGCGGTCCTGGATACTATTGAGAGAGGCAGGCTTTTAGCCAACGCGAACAGGATGGGGGACTATATTGCAAGAGGTATTGAAAGGCTAAAAAAGAGATTCCCCGATATCATAAACGATATAAGGCATAAGGGGTTGATGATAGGCGTTGAATTGAATATCGACGGACAAAAAATAACCGAGGAGTGCCTGAATATGGGCCTGCTTATAAATTGCACGCAGGGTAATATATTAAGAATCATGCCGCCTATTACGGTGAGCAGGTTTGAGGCAGCCAGGGCCTTAAAGATATTGGCAAAGGTTATGGTGTCGCTATGAAAAAAGACTTAATATCCATAAGAGATCTCTCCAAAGGCGGTATAGACGAATTGCTTGAACTTACCCAGGCGCTTAAATCCGATCCGTCTGTTTATTACGATAAACTGAAGGGCAAATCCCTCGGCCTGATCTTTCAGAAGCCTTCAAACAGGACCAGGGCCTCTTTTGAGGTCGGGATGTATCAGCTTGGCGGGCATACATTATATCTCGGCCCGGATGATATTAAACTCGGCACCAGGGAGTCCGCCAAGGACATAGCGCAGACATTATCAAGATATCTTGACATAATTGTTGCCAGGACATTTTTACACAAGGAGGTTACTGACCTGGCGGAGAATGCCACAATACCTGTTATAAACGGCTTAAGTGATCTTCTGCATCCGTGCCAGGCCCTAGCCGATATGTTCACGATAAAAGAGAAATTCGGCCAGTTTGAGGGGCTTAACATGGCGTATATAGGCGATGGAAATAATGTCCTCCACTCGCTGTTATACGCGGCGTCAAAGACCGTTATGAATATAAAGATAGCCACCCCAAAGGGCTATGAGCCTGACAAGGTCATATTGTCTCAAGCAAGCGATATTGCCAAAGAGACAGGTTCATCGATAGAGATCTTTTACGATAAAAAATCTGCCGCGCGCGGTGCCGATATATTATATACCGATGTCTGGATTTCCATGGGTCAGGAGGCCGACAAGCAAAAACGCCTTAGAGATTTTGAAGGTTTCCAGCTGGACGAGGAATTATTGAGTATGGCCAAGAGTGAATGCGTTGTCATGCATTGCATGCCTGCCCATCGCGGGGAAGAGATAACGGGTGATGTTCTGGACGGGCCGCATTCGATCGTTTTCGATCAGGCGGAAAACAGACTGCATATGCAAAAGGCGATATTGCTTACATTGCTAAATTGTTAGGCTGTGTTTTCATTATTTATTATGGCTTGGCCCAAAAGATACGGCTGATTACCGTTAAAAAAGAGGAGTGTAGATGAAAAAAATAGTCTTGGCGTATTCCGGAGGTCTTGATACCTCGGTAGCCATTAAATGGCTTAAGGACAGAGGTTTTGATGTTATTGCCTGCCTTGTTGATGTAGGCCAAAAAGGGGATTTTAAAAAGGCCAGGCAAAAGGCATTGAAGATCGGCGCTGTTAAGGTTTGTGTGGTAGACGCGAAGGATGAATTTGTTAAAGACTTTATATTTCCTGCGCTGAAGGCAGACGCGGTTTATGAGGGAAAATACTTTCTCGCGACGGCGCTTTCAAGGCCGTTAATAGCAAAGGTCCTGTCAGGGGTTGCCGGAAAAGAAAAGGCAAAATTTGTCGGACATGGCTGCACGGGAAAAGGTAATGATCAGGTGAGGATAGAGGTCTGCCTAACCGCGCTTGCCAAGGGCCTTGAGATTATAGCCCCTGTCAGGGTATGGGATTTTGCCTCAAGACAAGCCCAGATAGAATATGCTAATGAGCACGGGATACCGGTGCCGGTGACTAAAAAGAGCCCCTATAGCCTTGATGAAAATCTATGGGGTGTCAGCATTGAGTGTGGGGTATTGGAGGATGCCGCGATAGAACCGCCTGAAGACGCGTATCAGATCACCCGCTCGCCTTCCAAGGCGCCGGATAAGCCGGCTTATGTAAGAATTGGTTTTGAAAGTGGCGAGCCTGTGTCAATTGATGGCAAGGCCCGCAAACCGGTCGAACTTATCCAGAGGCTAAATTCTTTAGGGGCATTGCACGGCATAGGCAGAAGCGATATGATAGAGAACCGTTTAGTAGGGATAAAGTCCCGGGAGGTATATGAAGCCCCCGCGGCGCAGATACTACACGCCGCGCACAGAGAGCTCGAGGCCCTGGTGTTTGACAGGGAGTTATCGCATTTTAAGGACATGGTATCGCAGAAATACGCCGAACTTATCTATTACGGTTTATGGTATAGCCGGCTTAGACAGGCGCTTGATGGTTTTATCGGCATTACACAGCGCAATGTAACGGGAGAGGTTAGATTAAAACTATATAAAGGCAACCTGATCCCGGCAGGCAGGTGGTCAAGGTATTCACTATATGATGAAGGGCTCGCCACATATTCATCAAAGGACAATTTTGATCATAAGGCAGCAGAGGGCTTTATCAAGATATGGGGGCTTCCGTATAAGAAGTAATGTATTCCCGCGGCGCAGGTTATATGCGCCGCGTTAAGGTCTTATCAAACACAGGGGCGCGGCCATGGATAAAAAATTATGGGGCGGGAGATTTACTAAGGAACAAGATGATAGGTTCTGGAAATTCCAGTGCTCTATCGGTTATGACAAAGAGCTGGCTCTTTATGATATACAAGGCAGCATGGCTCATGTGAAGATGCTGTCTAAATGCGGCATTATACCGCGGGATAATGCCCGGTCTATCCTGAAAGGGCTAAAGAGGATACAGGCCCAGGCGCAAAGCGGCGTGTTCAGTATTGATAAAGGCGCCGAGGATATACACAGCGCCGTTTATATCGCGCTTAAGGCTGATATAGGCCCCGCGGCGGATTATATGCACACTGCCAGGTCCAGGAATGATCAGGTTTGTCTCGATATGAGGATGTATGTTAAAGACAAGGCATGCCTGTTGATAGACCTGGTTAAGGGCCTGCAGTTAGCCCTTGCCCTGTCGGCAAAGAAATACCAAGATATAATTATGCCCGGACTGACGCATACGCAGCATGCCATGCCGGTCTTGTTGGCGCATCAACTCCTGGCATATGTTGAAATGCTGCAAAGGGACAAGGCGCGGCTTGAGGCGGTATACGCCATTGCTGATGAGATGCCATTAGGTTCTTGCGCGATGGCAGGGACATCGTTTAAGATAGACAGGCAATATGCGGCAAGGCTTCTCGGTTTTTCAAGAATAAGTCATAATAGCATAGACGCGGTCAGTGACAGGGATTTTATCTTGGATATGTTGTATGCCATAATTTTATTGTTCATGCATATTTCAAGGTTTTGTGAGGATATGATATTGTTGTCAACAGAGGAGTTCGGCCTGCTGAATATGCCGGAGCAATATTGCACGGGTTCGTCCATTATGCCGCAGAAAAAAAATCCCGACGCGCTTGAGTTGTTGAGGGGCTCGTCTGCTCAAGCATACGCGAACCTGCATTCCGTCATGGTTTTAATGAAAGGCCTGCCGTTGAGCTACAACAGGGATATGCAATTGGACAAGGAACCTTTGTTCGGTTCTGTCAGGCAGGCGGAGGACGCGCTTATCATAGCGGCAGGGGTTATAAAGGGTATAAAGCCCGCGAAAGGTCATGGATTGCGGCAGGGTTTTGGGGGCGATGATTGCCTATATGCCCTGGATATGGCGGAATATCTTGTAAAAAAAGGCCTTGCCTTTAAGCAGGCCCATGATATCATAGGCAGGATAGTTGCCTGCTGTATTGATAGTGGTATAAAGATGTCCTGCCTGCCGATGGAAAAATACAGGCAAATGTCCGATAAGTTTGATAAGGATATCTATAAAATATTTTGCTTGAAAAGGTCGGTAGCCTCAAAGATATCAGCCGGAGGGACCAGCCCAGAGCTTGTAAGGGGACAAATCGGCAAATGGTTAAAAAGATTGAGCAACAGGCGGGCTTGAAGGCCTAAAGTATTCCCCGGATATAAGAAGGCTTGAAAGATATGCATTATTTTTGTTACAAAAACAAGAGTTTATATTGCGAGGCGGTTGAGGTACGAAGGATCGCGCGCAATGTAGGCACGCCTTTTTATCTCTACAGTCATAAGACTCTTATAAGTCATTATGACAAGATCCGCGAAGCCTTCGGTAGTTTAAACCCGCTTATATGTTTTTCAATGAAATCGAATTCTAATCTTTCGGTGGTTCGGGCATTAGTCATCTCCGGCGCCGGCCTTGATATAGTTTCAGGCGGCGAACTGTTTAAAGCAAAAAAGGTAAATGCCGACATGTCTAAAGTGGTATATGCCGGCACAGGCAAGACACCGACCGAGATAGAGGATGCCATTCTTTCCGGGATACTGCTTTTTAACGTTGAGTCATTGCCTGAACTTGTCATGATAAACAGGCTGTGTTTGGGCCTGCATAAAAAGGCCAGAGTGGCAATAAGGGTTAACCCCGGTATCAGGGCGCGGACGCATAAATATATCACCACAGGCGCTAAGGGTAATAAATTCGGTATTGATGAAGACACGCTTTTGAAGATCTTCAACGAATATCGTAAATTTCCAAATGTGGAGATCTCCGGTATACATATGCACATAGGCTCACAGATAACGGAGGCCGGGCCTTTTGTCAGGGCTATAGGAAAGGTGTCGGCTTTAATATCCCGCTTGAGAGGCGCAGGTCATACGATTGATTATCTTAATATTGGCGGCGGCCTTGGCATTGTTTATAAAGATGAGAGGCCGCAGACAGCGCGGGACTTTGCAATCTCTGTTGCCCCTTTGATATCTAAACTGAACGTAAAACTTATACTCGAGCCAGGCAGGTTTATTTCCGGCAACAGCGGGATATTGGTGTCAAGGGTTTTATATGTGAAAAAGTCGTTTGGGAAGAATTTTGTCATTGTGGACGCTGCAATGAATGACTTTGTAAGGCCAAGCCTCTATGGCGCCTTTCATGAGATATTGCCCTTAAGGCGGTCCGCCTCCGGTACGAGACGTGAAATATCGGATGTGGTAGGGCCTATATGCGAGAGCGGGGATTTTATTGCCAAAGACAGGTCGCTGCCACGTCTGCAGGAAGGCGACCTCATTGCCGTAATGGGTGCCGGGGCGTACGGGTTTTCCATGTCGAGTAATTATAACGCGCGGCCTCGCGCGGCCGAGGTCATGGTCATTAACGGCCGGTATTATACAGTCCGAAAAAGGGAAGGCTGCGATGACCTTATAAGAGGTGAGACAATACCTAAACAACTATATAAACAGGCCGGGAGAAATGGCAAATAACGACGGTATGTTGAATTTTACCAAGATGGTTGCGACGGGAAATGATTTTATCGTTATAGATAACAGGCTTGCCGCCGCCGCAATGCCTCTGTCCCGTATGGCCGAAAGGTTTTGTGACAGGAAAACGGGTATCGGTGCTGACGGACTTTTAGTTGTGGAGCGGTCAAGGTCTGCCGATTTCAGGATGAGGATATTTAATCCCGACGGTTCTGAACCTGATATGTGTGGTAACGGATCTCGCTGTATAGCTTTATACGCGCGGGATAAACAGATTGCCCCAAGTTCCATGATTATTCAGACAGGCGCCGGGCTTTTGCGTGCCAGGGTCTTTCGGGAAAGGGTCCGCGTTAACACGACAGAGCCTCTCGGTTTAAAATTGTCGATAGCTGTCACGCATTTCAACAAACGATACCTGCTGCATTACATAAATACGGGGGTCCCGCATGCCGTCTGTTTTGTGGATGACTTAAACGGCATGGACATGACCTGCTTTGGACGGAGTATAAGGTACGATAAGATCTTTTCGCCTGATGGAGTTAATGTAAACGCGGTTAAGGTAAAGGGGAGGTCGTCTTTGCTCGTCAGGACTTATGAGAGAGGGGTTGAATCGGAGACACGCGCCTGCGGGACAGGCTCCATAGCGTCCGCGTTGATAGCCAATCTTGTAAAGAAATTGAAATCCCCGGTCAAGATATATACCAAAGGAGGCGAATTGACGGTGTATTTTAAATATCGGGACAGCAGGTTTTATGATGTTTTTTTGGAAGGACCTGCCCAAGAGGTATTTACGGGCAGAATAAGGCCGTAAAGATTGTTCTTAAGCTTTTAGCGCGCAGGATCACGGATCGAGATGTTAGCAGTGTGATAAAAAAAGGGAGAACCTATGTTTAAAGGGTCAATGGTAGCGATAATAACGCCTTTCAAGAAGAAGGCGAAAGAGGTTGATGAGGATAAGCTCAAGTCCCTCGTTGAGTTTCAGGTAAAGAACAAGACATCGGTTATTGTTCCGTGCGGAACAACAGGTGAGTCGGCCACCCTTTCTATGGAGGAACACGAAAGGGTGATAGACATAGTGATCGCCTCTGCCAAGGGCCGGGTAAAGGTCATGGCAGGGACCGGCTCAAACAACACATCCGAGGCTGTAGAGCTTACGAGGCACGCGAAAACGGCAGGCGCTGACGCGGCCCTGATCATTACTCCATATTACAATAAACCAACGCAGGAAGGTGTTTACCAGCATTTTAAGGCTTTATCCGATGAGGTTGACATGCCGCTTGTGGTGTATAATATAGCGTCGAGGACAGGTGTAAACATAACCGCTGATACAATGAAAAGGCTTGCCGGGCTAAAGAATGTGATAGGCGTAAAAGAGGCCAGCGGTGATCTTAACCAGATGTCTGAAATACGCAGCCTGTGCGGTAAGGGGTTTGATCTCATATCAGGCGATGATTCCCTGACATTACCCATTCTCTCCATAGGTGGTTGTGGCGTGATCTCGGTAGTTGCCAATATTATACCAAAGGATGTTTCTGACATGGTAAAGGCATTCGCGCAAGGTGACATAGAAGGGGCAAGGGCCCTTCATTACAAAATGCTTCCTATCATTAAATCTATGTTTATTGAGACAAATCCTGTGCCTGTTAAGACCGCCATGAGCATGATGGGTATGATAGAGTCCGGACTCAGACTTCCTATGTGCGAGATGTCAAAAGTAAATAAAGATAAGCTTTGGTCGGCCTTAAAAAATTACGGCCTGGTTTAAAAAGCTTAGGAGGTGTTTATGGTCAAGAAGATTCTTATTACCGGATGTTGCGGCAGGATGGGTAAACGTATAGCGTATTATGCCTGCAGGGAGAACGGCCTTGAAATATCCGAAGCCGTGGAGGCCGCAGGCCACCCTGATATAGGTAATAATTACGGTGACATAATAGGGGAGGATGGGGTTTGCGCTGAAATTACAAACGATATATCCTCATCAGTAAAAAACTGTGATGTTGTTATCGATTTTACCAGCCCTTCGGCTATGTTGTCTAATCTTAAGGCGGCCCGGGAAGGCAGAGTGCCTATTGTGATAGGCACTACCGGGATTACGGATGAAGAATATAAGGTTATTGAATCCAGCTCAAAGATTATACCGGTTTTGTTTTCTTCGAATATGTCCATAGGGGTTAATGTGATGTATGGTCTTGCCGCGGAAGCCGCTATCGCCCTTGGGGGTGATTATGATATAGAGATTGTGGAGGCGCACCACAGCATGAAAAAGGACGCACCCAGTGGAACTGCGAAGATGCTGTTACAAAAGATAACGGAGGCAAAAGGGGTAAATGCCGAAGACATTGCCATATACGGCAGGAAAGGTAATCCCGGAGCGCGTCCCAAGGGACAGATATGTGTTCATGCTGTGCGTGGCGGGACTATCGCAGGGGAGCATAAGATAATATTTGCCGGTGAGGATGAGGTTATTGAGATAATCCACCGCGCAGGAAGCCGAGACATATTTGCCAAAGGCGCGATAAGGGCTGCGAGGTATATTATCGATAAGTCGCCCGGATTATATAACATGCAACACGTGATACAAGGAGTGTAGATTATGCCAAAGTTTGAACAGGCAAGCAGGTTAAAAGGGCTGCCGCCTTATCTTTTCGCCGAGATAGACAGGATAAAGAAGAAGGCAGTCAGCGACGGCAGAGATATTATTGATTTAGGCATAGGAGATCCCGACAGGCCGACACCGGTGCACATAATAGAAAAACTATATGAGGCAGCCAAAAATCCAGAGAACCACCGTTACGCTCTTGACGCGGGCCTGCCAAAACTGCGCCAGGCTATCGCGGGCTGGTATAAAAGGCGTTTTAACGTTGACTTGGATCCGGATACGGAGGTGTTGCCTCTATTAGGCTCGAAGGAGGGTATCGCGCATATACCTTTGGCCTTTGTTGACCACGGGGACGAGGTGCTTGTGCCGGATCCCTGTTATCCGCCGTATAAATCAGGCACGATATTGGCGGGTGGTGTGCCGTATCTTATGCCGCTTATCCAGCAGAATGCCTTTTTGCCCGATTTCGACGCGATAGACTATCAGGTTGCGAAGAGGGCAAAGCTGATGTTTTTAAACTATCCCAATAATCCGACGGCTGCAACGGCAACGAAAGATTTTTATGTCAAGGCAATAGAGTTTGCTAATGAAAATAATATAATCATATGCCATGACGCGGCGTATTCCGAGATGTCCTACGATGATTACAGGCCCATGAGCTTTCTTGAGGTTGAAGGTGCCAAGGCCGCCGGCATAGAGTTTCACTCTCTGTCAAAGACCTATAATATGACCGGATGGAGGCTTGGTTTTGCCTGCGGGAATGCCGAGGTGATATCGGCTCTTAGGGCGGTAAAATCAAATATAGATTCCGGCATATTCCAGGCGGTTCAATTTGCCGGCATAATGGCGCTTGAGACAGGTCAGGAGCATATCGATGAGTTGAACCGCGTTTATCAAGGGAGACGGGATGCCCTTGTCGATGGGTTGAACGGTATTGGCTGGAAGATTGAGAAACCAAAGGCGACATTCTATGTCTGGACACCCGTTCCCCCCGGTTATACGTCCAATGAATTGACAAAATCGCTTTTGCAAAAGGCTGATATAGTAACCACCCCGGGTGTGGGCTTTGGTCCGAACGGGGAAGGTTTTATAAGAATGGCGCTGACTGTTTCCGAAGACCGGCTCAAAGAGGCTGTTGACAGGATAAAGAGGCTTCACGGATGAGCATTGTTTATATCGGTATAGGGTCTAATTTAGGGGACAGGCTGCAGAACATCGAAAGGTCTCTTGAAAAATTAAAAGCGAGAAAGGATATTGAGTTTAAGGAGATGTCTTCTGTCGTTGAGACAGAGGCCGTTGGAGGCGTGAGCCAGCCAATGTATCTTAACGCGTGCTGTTGTATCGGCACGGCGCTTTATCCCGACGAGGTTCTGGCTGCCTTAAAGACGATAGAGCGCGAGATGGGCAGGTTTAAAGACAATACGCCGAAGAGATTAAGCACGCAGGAACAGCTAAAGGTCTTAAGCGAGGGCAAGACGATTGAATACGCCTCACGCTGCCAGGTGCCTGTTCATGCCGCCTTAGACAGATGGGCGCCAAGGGTAATCGATCTGGATATACTTTTATATGATGATATTATTATGAGAGGTAATAGTCTGATAATCCCGCATAGCCGTATGCACGAGCGTTATTTCGTGCTCAAGCCCCTCTTCGAGATAGCCCCTGATATTGTTCATCCTGTCTTAAAGAAAAGCATAAAGGATCTGTTGCAGGATGATGAGCGCCTGCGGGGGCAATGCCTTCCGCCGGAAGAGCGCATAGAGGGTTCAATGCCCAAGGGTATGACGGAAGATGAGAATCATTAGAGGCCTTAAGACGATGAGGCGCGTGTCACAATTCCTTGCCGCCAAGGGTAAGTGTGTAGGTTTTGTCCCAACAATGGGCGCCCTGCACGAAGGCCACCTATCGCTTATAAGGAAGGCGCGACAGGAAAACGATGCGGTCATAGTTAGCGTATTCGTAAACCCTGCCCAGTTTTCTATGGGCGAGGATTATGATAAATATCCGCGGGCAATAAAAAATGATGCCGTTCTGGCCGAAGATGCTGGCTGTGATATATTGTTTCATCCCTCGCCCGAAGCCTTATACCCGGACGGCTTTTCCTGTTTTGTGCATACCGGGCGCGTATCGGAGGTTTTATGCGGTATATCGAGGCCTGGGCACTTCACGGGCGTCGCGACTATATGCCTAAAGCTTTTTAACATTGTGATGCCGCATCGGGTATATATGGGTCGTAAGGATTACCAGCAGGCGGTTATAATAAAGAGAATGGTTAGGGACCTGAACATTAATACTGATATAAAGGTCCTGCCTACTGTAAGGGAGAGTTCAGGCCTTGCCATGAGCTCCCGTAATGATTATTTGAGCCCGCGTCAGCGCTCCTTTGCCGCTACTATATACAAGTCATTAAAAAAGGCAGCGATGCTGATAGAGGAAGGAGAACAGAACCCGGACAGGATAAAGGCGATTATCAGGGGTATGCTTTTTGGGCGCAGTGTCGCAGTAGAATATATAGTAATAGTCCGCCCCGACACATTAGAGGAGATCAAGTGTATCGCGGGAAGTGTCCTGATAGCCTTAGCGGTGAGGTTAGGTCAAACAAGATTGATCGATAATATACTGGTAAACAAAAGGTAACGGGGCTGTTTTTTGCCCGATAAATCCGAGGAGCAGAACATATGTTTAGAATAATCTATAAGTCCAAGATACACAATGCTACCGTAACCGATTCAAATTTGAACTATACGGGCAGTATAACGATAGACTCGGACCTATTGAAGGCAGTTGATATCTTTCCGGGTGAAAAGGTTCAGATAGTTAACCTGAATAACGGGACAAGGGTTGAGACATATGTTATTGATGGAGATCCGGGCAGCGGTGTTGTGTGCATGAACGGCGCGGCTGCGAGGTGGGCGCAAAAAGGAGACCGCGTTATTATAATCTCTTATTGTATATTGGAATCGAAAGAGGCGTCGACGTTCAAACAGAAGGCGATTTTTCTTGATGATGATAACAAGGTGAAAGACGGTGATGCAAAAATACACAGAAAATACAAATAAGAAATACGCGGAGAAATTAAAAAGGCGTATTACCCAGCTGAAAAAGAAGCGCAATGCTGTGATTATTGTCCATAATTACCAGAGGGACGAGGTCCAGGATATTGCAGACATAACCGGGGACTCACTTGGGCTAAGCAGGGCTGCTATCAAGATCGACGCGGATATCATAGTCTTTTGTGGCGTGCATTTTATGGCCGAGACCGCCTATATTCTGAATTGCAATAAGACGGTATTACTCCCGGTCAAAGAGGCGGGATGCCCGATGGCCGACATGATAACGCCCGAGGCCTTAAGGGCCAAAAAGGAGCAGTATCCGGGCGTGCCCGTTGTCTGTTATGTTAATACATCCGCTGATATAAAGGCTGAAAGCGATATATGCTGCACATCCCAAAACGCTGTAGAGGTAGTCAGCTCGCTCAAGAGTAAGAGGGTGTTATTTGTGCCGGACAGAAATTTGGGCGCTTATGTGCAGTCATGCCTGCCGGATAAAGATATAATTTTATGGGAGGGTTTTTGCCCGACGCATATAAGCGTCCTGCCTGACCAGATCAACGCGGCCAAAAGGCTTTATCCGGAGGCCGAATTCATCGCCCATCCTGAATGTGATCCCGCTGTGCTTAAGCTGGCGGAGAATGTAGCGTCAACGGGCGGTATGATAAAATATGTTAAGCGTTCAAGATGTAAAGAGTTTATTATAGGGACAGAGTTGGGGATGCTTTACAGGTTAAGGCAGGACAACCCGGATAAAAAGTTTTATTTGCCCACAGGGCACCTGTTGTGCGCAAATATGAAACTTACGACACTCGGTTGGATAGTGAATGCCCTTGAGCTTATGGTGCATAAGATCACCGTACCTGAACATATCCGCGGACGGGCCTATTATGCTGTTGAAAGAATGTTGAAGATATCGGGTGAAAAAAAGTGGGTATCGGTTTCAGGCGCTTAAATTGTTTTCTGCCCCGGCCTTTTTTAAATTTATAACGAATATTTTACAAATCATTGTCTAACATGAGAGGCCAAATTTATGGCAAAGAAAAAAATAGGTATAGTCGGATGCGGCGCGATAGGTTCATATCTGGCCAAGCGCGTCCGTTCTGATTTAAGCGGCAGCGCGAGATTATCGGCGTTCTGCGATCTGGATAATGATAAGGCCCTTAAGTTGTCAAGATGTTTCCGCCCTACTCCTGCGGTTGTTTGCTTTGACAGGCTTGTCGATCTCTGCGATATTGTGATAGAGGCGTCCGCGCCCGAGTCATCCTTTGATTTTGCCGAAAAGGCGCTTAAGAAAAAAAAGGATATTATGTTGATGAGTATCGCAGGGATCCTGGATAGGAGCGGGCGGCTTTTTGATCTTGCCAGAAAAAAGAAGGCAAGGATTATTTTGCCAAGCGGCGCGATATGCGGATTGGATGCGCTTAAAGGCGCTATGATGGGTGGTATTAAGAAGGTCTCGTTGACTACCAGAAAACCCCCAAAGGGATTAAAGGGCGCGCCTTTCATAGAGTCTAACAATATTGATCTTGATTCGATCGCCCGCGAGACCGTCATCTTTGAAGGTCCCGCCTCCCATGCGATACGAGCGTTTCCGAAGAATATAAATGTTTCAGCTTTATTGAGTATAGCCGGTTTGGGACCGAAGAAAACACTGGTAAAGATTATTACCTCACCCGAATATCAGGTAAATTCGCACGAGCTTTCTATAGAAGGCGATTTCGGAAAGATTGTGTGTACTGCTGAAAACGCCGCGTGTGCCGAAAATCCTAAGACAAGTTTCTTCGCTTGTCTTTCGGCCTTTTCCGCGCTTAAACAGGCGCTTGATAATTATGTAAAGATCGGTTCTTGAGCTCATCGGCATAATTTATTATTTTTATAAATCCCCGGGATACCTGTTCTCGTCTTAATATGTTTTGTTTTAAACGCGTGGGAGGAATGATTAATCATGCGCCTTCTCCGCGTAGTTGTTACGGCACGGCGGGTGTTGGCGCGGTTTTTTTTAACCGTGGTTTTTCAATCAGTTATTATGGCGTGAAAAAAGAAAATTATTATTTGTCGTTAAAAAATAATTATTTTTTATTTGAAAAAGAAAAAAAATACTTGCGCGCGTATGATAAATGACGTAAAATAAAATCAATAGATAATATTTCACGAAGGGGGGTGAAAAAATAAATGGCAACTAAAGTTTTAAAGTGCGGAATAAAGAGGGAAAAAGGATATTTATATTATTTGGATAAAAAAGGAAACGTATCAAAGGCCAAGATGGCGCGCGGAAAGAAAAAAGGCGGAAGCCCGCAGGTTATTGTCAAGGCCGGTGTAAAGAGACAGAAGGGGTATCTTTACTTTATTGATAAGCAGGGCGATGTGGCTATGGCAAAGATGGCTCGCGGTGGTAAGAAGAAAACCGTCAAGAAGAAAAAAAAGAGTAAAAGATAGTTTTTTGTTTCCGATCACTTAACCAAAAAAAAGGAGGATAAAACCATGGCAGCAAAAAAGAAAGCCAAAAAGGCGAAGAAGACTGCGAAGAAAAAGAAGAAATAACATAAGTTAGCACGGAATTTATCAATAGGAAAACCCCTTTTAACAAGGAGAGAAGATAAAGGCTTTGTTAAAAAGGGGTTTTTCATGTTATTATATAGCATGGCAGTACACAGACCCTTGCCGATGGATGAGGCAATCATTATGAAAAACGATTACATAATCATAAAAGGTGCCAGAGAGCATAACCTGAAATCGATAGACTTGAAATTGCCGAGAAACCGGCTTATTATCATTACCGGACTTTCTGGTTCAGGCAAATCATCTTTGGCCTTTGATACTATCTATGCCCAGGGGCAGATGAAGTATGTTGAGAGCCTCTCCGCTTACGCCCGGCAATTCCTTGAGCAGATGCAGAAGCCCGATGTAGACCGTATTGAAGGTCTCTCTCCCAGTATATCGATACAACAGAGAATGCCCGGCGCTAATCCGCGTTCAACAGTAGGCACTATAACCGAGATATACGATTATTTAAGACTTCTTTTTTCCAAGATCGGCCAGGTCCACTGTTATAAATGTTCAAGGCCCATAACGCGCCAAAGCCCTCAACAGATTATAGAATCTATTGGCAGGTGCCTTCGCGGCACGTCTGTAAATATATTAGCGCCTTTAGTGAGGGGAAAAAAAGGACAACACAAGGAGCTTTTACTTAAGTATAAGAGACAAGGTTTCATAAGGTTTAGGGTGGATGGCCGCGTCTTTGGTGCGGATGATCAGATAATTTTAGAAAAGAATACAAAACACACTATTGAAGCGGTTGTTGACAGGTTAAGCGTAAAAGATGAAAACAGAAAAAGGCTCGCAGACTCCGTCGAGACCGCTTTGGGTATAAGTGACGGGCTTGTTATTGTGACGTCACCTTCTTCTGCGGAAGGTATTTTACACAGCTGTAAGAATGCATGCGTGGAATGTGGCATAAGTTATCAGGAGTTTGAACCCAGGCACTTTTCGTTTAATTCCCCGTTTGGGGCCTGTCCGGTGTGCGATGGTCTCGGGCATAAACCGGAGATAGACCCTGAGCTTGTGGTAAAGGACGCCTCCAAGTCGATAAGACAGGGCGCGATAGAACCCTGGCGCCAAGGCGGTAAATCGATTCTGCTTTATTATACTCGGTTATTAGTAAATCTTGCCGGTGATTACGGTTTAGACCTGGACGCGCCTTTTGCCAAGCTTGGCAGAAAGACGCGCGATCTTGTTCTTTTTGGCAGCAAGAGCGAGAAATATTCTCAAGGGTATTTTGAAGGGGTTATACCTAACCTTGAACGCCGTTTCAAGGAAACGGACAGTGATTATATAAGGGACTTTATCCATGGTTATATGTCAATACAACCATGCGTAGAGTGCAAGGGTATGAGGTTAAGAAAGGAGTCACTCGCGGTAAAGATCTCTGGAAAGAATATCGCGGATGTATGCAAGTTTTCGGTCGCAAATGCTGTCAGGTTTTTTGACAATCTTTACCTGGATAAAGAGCAGGAAAAAATATCCTCTGCTATATTGAAAGAGGTCAGATCCAGGCTTATGTTTTTATGCGATGTGGGATTGAATTATATTACTCTTGATAGAGTGACTTCAACGCTTTCAGGCGGAGAGGCGCAGCGCATAAGGCTTGCCACACAGATAGGTTCGGGGCTTACGGGTGTTCTTTATGTCCTGGATGAACCCAGTATCGGTCTGCATCAAAGGGACAATGAAAAATTGCTAATAACCCTTAAGGCCTTACGTGATATAGGCAATACCGTGATAGTTGTCGAACATGATGAGGCTATCATGCGAAGCGCCGATCATATAGTTGATTTAGGCCCCGGCGCGGGTAAGGCCGGAGGCCATCTTATATATAACGGCAATGTCCCGGGCCTGTTGAGCAGCAAGGCATCCCTGACAGCGCGATATCTGAACAAGGATCTGGTTGTTTACGAGGCGAGACAGAGAAGGGATTATAGCAGATGCAGGAAGATCATAATAAAAGGCGCGCGCGAGCATAATCTGAAGAACATAGATGTGTCCATATCCTTAGGGGTCTTTAATTGCGTGACAGGGGTATCGGGTTCCGGTAAATCTACATTGATAAACGAGATATTGTATAAAACCCTCGCGAAAAAATTTTACCGCGCGACGAGTAAATCAGGAAGGCATGACAGTATTGTCGGCAGTGAAAACATCGATAAGGTGATAGTAATAGACCAGTCTCCTATAGGCCGGACGCCGCGATCCAATCCTGCGACATATACCGGCGCTTTTGGCCCCATAAGAGAGCTTTTTTCAAAATTGCCGGAGTCCAGAATAAGGGGCTATAAGCCCGGACGTTTTAGCTTTAATGTCAGAGGCGGCAGATGTCAGGCCTGCGAGGGTGATGGTGTTAAAAAGGTCGAGATGCATTTTCTTCCGGATGTCTATGTGCAATGCCAGGTATGCGGCGGAAAACGTTTTAACCAGCAGACGCTCGAGGTAAAATATAAAGGAAAATCTATTTCCGATGTCCTTCATATGCCGTTGAGCGAGGCTCTGCGCTTATTCGGCAACATACCGTCAATACGCAATAAGATAAGCGCGTTGGAAGATGTGGGTTTAGGATACATGGAACTGGGCCAGCAGGCAACCACACTTTCCGGTGGAGAGGCGCAAAGGGTTAAGCTGGCAACAGAACTTTGTAAAAAAGCGACAGGTAGGACCCTCTATATACTGGATGAGCCGACAACCGGACTTCATTTTGCCGACATCAGTAAACTTTTGTCGGTCCTGCACAGCCTGGTTGATAACGGTAATACGGTTTTGGTAATAGAACATAACTTGGATGTTATTAACAGCGCGGATTATATTATAGACCTTGGCCCAGAAGGTGGTGATGCCGGCGGCTATATTGTTGCCTGCGGCAGTCCGGAAGAGATTGGTAGGGCAGAGGCCTCATATACAGGTCATTATATCAATCTTTACGCGCGCGATGCTAAACCCGGGGTTAAAAAGACATAAAACCTGCCTGTTCTTATCTGCCGCGGCGCATAATCTACAGCACCCGCCCAGATACCCGCCTATAACATATAAGTTGAATATACATATACTATATGATATACTTAATTACTTATGAAGAACAATCATAAATTTCCTATACTGTTTATCATTTGGTCTGTTTTGTGCCTGCCCGGTATTATCCGCGCCGATACGAACGGACAGATACCCTCTGTATCTGATTTAAGGGAGATGTTCGCGAAATCCCTTTATGATTCTACTATAGAGGGATCCGATAGATTATTGCAGGTCCAACCCCAGCATACGCAAAGGGATGAGGTTTACGCCCTTTTGGGCATGTCTTATTTTTACAAAGGCTCTTATAAAATGGCGCTTTATTTTTTCGAGGAGATCCTCAAGATGGATCAGTCGTCTATGAAGGATGCCGCGTTTTACTGGGGCGGAGAATGTGACCTCAATATGGGTAATTTTGATAGCGCAATATCGTATTATCAAAAACTTGTCGAAGATTACCCCTCATCGGCATATCTGGCCGATGCCTATTACTCGAGAGGTTGTTCACGCTACAATAAACATGAATACAAAGAGGCGCTTGAGGATTTTCAGAAGATAGCCTCGTCATATATGGATTCCAAGTCCTATCCACCGGCGCTTTATAAGATTGCCGGTACATATTACAGCCTTTCCCGTTTAGATGACGCCAAAGCGGCGATAGATCTGTATATTGAAAAATTCCCACTGGCAACCGAGGCAAAGGAGGCGCTGTTTCTGAAAGGCGAGATAATGTATCAGCTGGGAAGGTTCGAGGACGCCATATCTTCTTACAGGTATTCATTAAAGCTTACCGGCGCAGGGCGCTGGGAACCTTACGCGCATTTAGCTATAGCCTGGTCAATGTTTAATATGGGTGATTATACCGCAGCCTCGGAGGAGTTTGCCGCGGTTTTAAACGAGGATTACGACCCTGATCATCAGGCGAATGCGGTTTTTGGGATAGGCCTATGCTATGCGGCACAGAACATGTATAGCGAGGCTATAGATGTTTATGATAGACTGATTAGTGACCCGAGGTTTTCTAGATATCTTGAGGAGGCATATTTCAGGAAAGCCGAGTCATTGTTCCATCTGTCAAGGTTCAAAGAGGCTGTGTTGCAATACGAATATCTGCTGGATAGTTTCCCTGCCGGCCAGTTTTCCTCCAAATCGTATTATAATCTTGCGTTGGCGTTGTTTAGGACAAAGGATTATCCCCGCGCGATCATATGCCTTGAAGAGGCTAAGGCAAAGGCCCCGGAGCCGAGTCTAAAGGCCGATATTGCTTGCCGGATAGCGGACGCTTACCTTGCCATGAGCGATTATAAGAATTCAAGAAGATATTACGATGAGGTTTTAAGCTGCTATCCTGACAGTCCTTATGTTGATTACGCGCAATATCACCTAGGGCTTATTTTTATCAGCCTGGGGGAGCTTGACGCGGCCATAATAACCTTAAATAGCCTGATAAGCAATTTTCCGCAAAGCCGGCTTTTTGATCAGGCGGAGTTTGAGCTGGCCAGCGCCTATTACGCGCAGGGCCATTATGAATTGGCGTTAAAGGGCTACTATAGGGTCATTGATAACACGAAAGACGCCGGTCTGGCTGATAAGGCTAAGTATCAAATAGGGGTATGTTTTTATAGCAAGGCCCATTACGCGGATGCCGTTAAGGTCTTTGAAGGCCTGGTTGACGCGACAACCGACGCTGATATAGAACGTTTATCCAGATATGAGTTGGCATGGTGTTATTACAGGATGGATGAAGAGGCAAGGGCGCTGAAGGCTTTTGATGATTATATTGCCCGCTATCCTGACAACGACCTGACTGCTGATGTTATATATTGGTTTGCTCAATATTATTACAATAAAGGGTCTTATGGCAGGGTCAGGATAAGCTTAAATAGAATATCCCAGGGTTTTCCCGACAGTGGTTTCAATGATAGAATTGATTATCTTTTAGCGTGGACATTATATCGCGAAGGCAAGCCAAGCCAGGCGCTTGCCCAGTTTGAGGCTGTAATATCCAGATACCCGGATACCGATGTTGCAGATGATTCAATAATATCTTTAGGCGATATATTTGTTGAGCTTGGCAGGCATAATGACGGGATAAGGGTCCTTAACGGATTTTTAAGGCAGACGGATTCTCAGAGGCTGAAAAGGACCATAAATAAGAAAATCGGACTTATGTATCAGGCTGAAGGTTTTTACAATTTGGCCGTCAGTTATTACCAAAAATCCATTACTAATGAGAGCAATGATTTTAACGCTGAATTGCAATTCAAGATAGCCCAATGTCTGGAGGATGAATCCAATTTCGAAAATGCTGTATCAGAATATCTGAAGGTAGAATACATATATCCTAACAGCAAGTCCTGGGTCGTGAGGTCCCGGCTAAGAGTGGCCCATATATTGGAGTCTCAAGCCAGATGGGGTGAGGCTAAAAAGATCTATGAGCAGATATCATTGGAAGATATCGACGAGGCAAAATATGCCCGGGAACGTTTATTGTGGATGGACAGACACAGGGACGAATTGTAGCTTTTTATTCTCCCTGACGGGTTGTTGCCTTTGGATAAGTGATGCGGCATATAATAGCAGACAATTAGGTTGACGTTAACACAGCAAAAAAGAGGAGGCGGTCATGTTGGATTTTGTCATAAAAGGCGGGCCATTAATGTACCCGGTAATATTATGCTCTATCATAGCTATGGCGATAGTAATAGAAAGGGTTTATCACCTGTATAGGGCAAGGATAGATACGCGTAAGTTTATGGATGAGATCTCCAATGTCTTGCGCCGAAACAAAATAATCGAAGCCATCGAGATATGCGATAAGACTCCTGGGCCGATAGCCCATATTCTAAAAGCGGGCATATTGAAACATGACAGGCCCCGGCAGGAGATAAAAGAGGCCATAGAAGAAGCGGCATTATATGAAGTTCCAAGGATGGAAAAAAACCTGACAGCTCTTTCCACTATAGCGCATATCTCGCCGCTATTAGGGCTTTTAGGCACGGTAGTGGGTATGGTAAGCTGTTTTCAGGTTATACAACAAAAATCTACATCACTAAACCCTGTTTCTCCTGGTGACCTGGCAGGCGGTATCTGGCAGGCGTTAATAACGACAGTCGCCGGGCTCACCGTGGCGATACCGGTTTATGTTGCCTATAATTACCTGGTAAGCCGGGTAAATTATCTCGTTATTGATATGGAAAGAAGCGCTACCGATCTTATCAATATACTTGCACAGAGGGGCAGAGACCATGAAGCTTAAAAGGCATATCAAACTGGAGAGGACATTAAAGACCATAGACATAGCCCCGCTGATCGATGTCGTGTTTTTGTTGTTGATATTTTTTATGCTGACATCCAGTTTTATATTCCAGCCGGGCATAAAGGTAAATCTGCCCCGCGCAATCACGTCAGAGATGCTTAGCGAAGACAGCGCCATTATCAATATCACGTCCGAAAACCTGATCTATTATAATCAAAAGCTGGTTACCTCAAAGGAGCTTAATCTATTATTAAAGGATATTGCTTCTTCCAGACTGCCTGTTCTCATAAGGTCTGACAGAAGGGCCTCATTAGGCAGGATAGTTGAGGTCTGGGATATGTGCAGACAGGAAGGCGTCAGGCAGGTCAATATTGCCACAACTCAAACCGCAGATTAGGGGTTTACGACTTATATGGGCCTTAAACTGAATTTTAACCTTGCCTTTGTGCTGTCATTACTTTGGCACCTGTTGTGTTTTTTTATGGTTACTATTGTGATAGCGCCTGTCGGTATCAGTAATAAGAAGCTATCGGATATATATTTTCTCGGCTCGTTTATCGATAAAGATTCGCCCGCCCGCGCGCTGAAAAAAATGGATGGTTTTTCACCCATGCCTCCGACGCTGCCGGCAGATAGTCCGAGTTGTAATTTCGGGCTTAAAGACATCCAGCCAGTTCTCCTCGCGGAAGGGGATAACTCTATAGGCATAAAGAGACATTATGATTTTAACCCCGGGAGGGGTATTTGCCTTGGCTATACCGATACCGCTGACAGGGGGCGTGATCTCCGGCCCAGGCCTTACATCCTTCTATCCGGGCCTGGCGGCAGACCTATTTCACCAGAGATCCTGTCCATGCCTGAATTGGCCGGCCTTATCAGGGAATTATCCCGGGCAATTGGCAATAGCGGCGTATTATCATTTTACGAAGCCGATATGCTTTTATCGGTGAGCCAGGGCGGTCGGATAGAATCAGCCGGTATAATCAAGAGTGCGGGCCCGGCCGCGGCAGATGCTGTTATGGCCGATTATATTAAAAGATGCAGGCTCAAGCCTGGAAGCACGGAACGTGCGCGGGATATGAGTGTGCGCGTAAAACTTGTGTTATAAAGGGCCTAAGGCAAAACAAAAGTCTAAATCATGATTGAGCTTGACATTTCCATTGCGGTTGCGTTATATTTGTTTGTAACAGTAGTGCTTGTACTGTTATTATGGCTTTTTGTTGACCCAGACGCGCGGCCGAGGCAATACGCTTCGGAAGAGAAATTTATCTGGCAATGCGAGGTTTGTTTTTTTTCTTATGTGGATAGCCGCAACGATATAATCTCCAAGTGCCCGCGATGCGGTAGTTTTAATAAACGGGAGGCGGCAGGTTCGTGATGCCGTGTATTACTGTAAGGCGCTAACCGGATTAGGCATAAAATCGTATAGAATATGGTTTAGTATACTAGTAACCGGTAACAAGGCCGGGTGTATCAAATCTGTTGATATATTCAAAAAAATTCGTAAAGGGTGCGTATGGTTGTGGTTTGCCAAAAATGCCCAGCCTTGTTTTAGATTCAGGAAATAGACCTTATTTTAAGCGGTTTGGCCGTTCGGAATTGCAGGGATAAGGATTGTCTTTATTGTGTTTTTAGAAAAATTATGCGCGCAGGTTATATTATCTGTAATGCGCCGGTTTTTTTAATCAAGGCAAAGATTATAAGTTCCAATGGATGACTTCAGTTGTTTTTGGGGATGTAGCTCAGTTGGGAGAGCGCCTCGTTCGCAACGAGGAGGCCGTGGGTTCAACTCCCATCATCTCCACCAGTTTTTCACCAGTCTTTTATGCCCCCTCTTTACAAATTTTTTCCGTATTTAAAATATCAGTTATCTTTTCCGGCATATTAATTTTTAATTATAATTAGTGCATGTTTATGGTATAGAGATACCAGACCCGGGTTTTTTAAATTACTTATTATATATATTGAAAAAGTATTTAGTATAAAGGGGAAGGTAACGTGTCCATTCCGCTACCCGCTTCACTATATTAATAGCTCTTATCCTTGATGCAAGCGATTGTCTTTGCAATGGTAATGCCGCTATGGTTAATGATGACTGTTTTAGCCCCGAACAGCAGTTCAATTATTGCAAGCATGATGACCTGATACGTAATATTATCGAGCGGCTGATACCGTTCATGACATAGTCCATAGGTATATTACATATCCGCTCAATGGCGGTAGCCGCGTGGTAATTCGTAGCGGCCTTGTTCCTGTTATTGAAAAGGCGACAAACAAGGCGGTCAGATGGTATACGCAATTTGAGGTGGATAAAGAGGATTTGGTTGAATTATACGTAAATGACAATGATTTTGCCGCTTTAATATATCTGCTAATGCATAAGCATGCCTTTTAACGAAATCATATAGCAACGATCCCGCCGGATATAGGCGGGCTTGCTTGCATATGGACGAAATATTATAATACTGATAAAGGCCTTGGCAGGCGCCATTATTTTATAAAGTGTTTTTACCTATATTCCACTATTTGTTTCCGGGCTGACGGGTTGATCCCTTTGCCTGTCATATCTTTGATGGATAAATTTGTTTTACTTGCATAGCCGAAGTAGTATAATATATAATGCAAATGAAGGCAATAGGATTTCTCTTATTTTTGGGTGTGGCTTTGATCCTGTTTCAGTTTAAGCCCTATAGGGCCGCCGGTTTTGCCGGACACCGGCAGGGCGCGGATCGCTATCATGAGGCGCTTTACTATAACAGGCTTGACAATAACAAAGTTTCATGCGCTTTATGCCCCCGCGGATGCGTGATCGGTGAAGGAAAAAGAGGTTTTTGCCGTGTGAGGCAAAATATTGACGGCACGCTTTACAGCCTGGTTTATGCCAGGCCGTGCGCTGTCCACATAGATCCTATAGAAAAAAAACCATTATTTCATGTATTACCCGGCGCGAAGTCATTTTCGGTGGCAACCGCGGGTTGCAACCTGTCGTGCGGGTTTTGCCAGAATTGGCATATATCCCAGGCCTATCCTGAAGATGTAAGATATGAACACATCGCCCCCGACGAAATAGTGCGCTTATCCGTCTCTGCCGGCGCCCCGGTCATAGCTTATACTTATACGGAACCCACGGTTTTTTATGAGTATATGCTTCAGACAGCGGTTATCTCCAGGCAGGCCGGTATCTTGAATGTCCTGCATTCTTCAGGTTTTATGAATGAGGCCCCGTTAAGGCGATTGTGTAAATATCTGGACGCGGCGAATATCGATCTTAAGGGTAGTGAGAAGTTTTATCTCAATCTCTGCCAGGGCAGGCATGAAGATGTCTTGCGGAGCTTAAAGGTGCTTAAAGAAGAGGGCGTATGGATAGAGATAACATATCTTTTGATACCTACATTAAATGACAGCGATGAATATATCAGACAGACATGCGCATGGATAAAAGAAAATCTTGGCGTTGACACGCCTTTGCATATATCAAGATTTTGGCCTGCGCATAAATTGAGAAATTTGCCCTCCACGTCAATGGAGGCGCTTTATAATGCATATGACATGGCCCGCGCCGCGGGCCTGCGCTATGTTTATATCGGAAATGTTTCAGGCGTTAACGAGCAATCCACGTACTGCCCTTTTTGCGGCAGGCTATTGATACAAAGGTCCGGTTATGATGTAAGGGAAAATAATATTGCCGGTAGGCGATGCAAATTTTGTAAAAATGTCATTGCCGGTATATGGACGCGCGGCAAAGAAGACGGAGACAGCGGTGATAATGATAAGTCTTAAAAAAACGGTTCTTTTAAGCGTTGTTTTTTTATTATTGTTATCGGGCGCCGCCTGCTGCGCAGGACATGTTCAGGTGTCATCTGCCGACAGCGTGTTTTATCCGAAGGACAAGGCCGGGCTTGAGTGCATAATAGAGGGTTTTATCAGGGATGCCTGTTTGCCGGATATGCCGTCTGAAATTGTTGCCGTTATCGTGCCGCACGCCGGTTATGCATATTCCGGTAAGGTCGCTTCTTACGCGTTTAAGGCGCTTATGGGCGGCGGGTTCAATACGGTTGTTGTGTTGGGCGTAAGCCATGGGCATTATTTTAAGGGCATCTCCGTGCTTGATAAGGATGCCTATGTCACGCCATTGGGCAGATGCGAAATAGACAAGGTTTTTTCGCAAAGGCTTATCGGTTTTAATGACGGTATATATAATCTTGAAGGCCCTTTTTACGGTGAAAACTCCATAGAGACCCAGATACCTTTTATCCAATACGCCTTGCCCGGGGCCAAGATAGCCGTTGTTCTTATCGGTGACAGTTCTTATGAGACATGCGTGCTTTTACGGGACGCGCTCTGCAAGGCAACCGGAACGAGAAAAGACGTAGTATTCATTATCAGCACGGATATGTCGCATTTTTTTACGGATACACAGGCGCGCGAGATAGACAGTTCGGTAATATCCAGTATCAAGGTATTTGACCCCCAAGTGCTTTATCGGTTTCTTTTTAGCATGAAGAACGCGGAAAGGCCGTGTGGTTCATCGGCTATAGTGTCCGGTATGCTGGCGGCACGGGCTTTGGGCGCGGATTCGGTTAATATATTGCAATACGCGACTTCCGGCCAGGTATCGGGAGATTATAATTCGGTTGTCGGTTATATGTCTGCGGTTATCACAAGGCCGAGAGACGGTGTGAACAGGGAATCCCAGGATCAGGGAGAAGAGGGGTATGCCATGAAGAGACTTTTGAATTTGTCGCAAAGAAAACATTTACTTCAGATTGCCCGGTGCGCGATAACGAATTATCTTGACGGTAAAAACGACAAGGCCCCGCTTAATAATGAGGACAATGTCCTTGTTGAGAATATGGGGGCCTTTGTCACTCTCCATAAGGCAGGCCGGCTTAGGGGTTGTATAGGCAATATTACGGGCCGGGGACCTTTATGCGATACAGTGGCAGAGGCGGCTATCCAGTCAGCTATAGGTGACCCAAGGTTTGGCCCGGTTACAGCGGATGAGCTTGATGATATCGATATAGAAATATCGGTTATTTCCCCGCTCAAAAGGATAGATGATCCTGATAAGATTGTGATGGGTAAACACGGTGTTTTGGTTAGTGATGGTTTCAGGACAGGTGTATATCTGCCTCAAGTTGCCATCGAGACAAGCTGGGACAGGGACCGGTTCATGCGCTCACTATGTTCTCAAAAGGCGGGTATTGCCCCTGACGCGTGGAAGACGGGCGCGTGTGAGTTGTATGTCTTTACAGCCGAGGTTTTTGGGGAGAAGGAACATGATTAAGGGTTTGTTGATATGTCACTTGTAACCATGTGTTCAAGTTTTTTCTTGACGGGACTGGCAATGGGTTCAGGGCCTTGCCTCTTGACGTGCGGACCTGTTTTGGTAAGTTATATAGCGGGTACAAAAAATTCTGCCGCGCAAGGTTTAGCCTGCTGGTCCATATTCTCGCTGGGGCGGGTGTTATCAGTTGTCTTTTTGTCTTTTTTGGCGGGCTGCGCGGGGTCTTTCTTATTCAGGTTTTTTTATTGGACTATAACAGGGTATATCCTATGGGCGATAACAGGCTTTTTTATCTGCTCTCTGGGTATCGCGATTTTTTGCGGCAGGTATAACACGGCCCCCTCCTGCTGCGGCCCGGCGGCTTGTTATCTATCCCGGCGCCAGGCAAAAGATACTGTCCTGCTGGGGGTGCTAACGGGTCTGATGCCCTGCCTGCCGCTTGCCGGCGTGCTATCCTACATATCAATGGTCTCGACACATTTTGCGGACGGTATCTTATTCGGACTTTCTTTTGGTATAGGCGTCTCGGTTTCTGCCTTGATATTAATGTCATTGATAGCCGGAGCTGTCCCCGGATTTATCCATCTCCGTCAAGGCCGCGGTAAAATAATATTATATAAGCTATCCGGCGTTATCCTGATGATATTTGGTTTTCATATATTGTTCAAGATCTTAGTGGAGTTCATATCGACAAAATGAGAAGATTCTTTATTGATGAACAGCGTATAAAAGGCGGCAAGATCGTATTGACCGGCCCAGAGGCCCATCATATCAGGGATGTTATCAGATTAAGGCCCGGTGACAGGTTTGCGGGTATTGATGGTAAGGGCAGGTTTTACACTCTTGGCGTGGAAAAATCGGGCAAGGATATCCTCGCGTGTATAGAGAAGATCTCGCTATCGTGTGTTATTAACGCGGACATTATGCTGGCATGCGCTATTTCGAAAAAGTCCGGTATGGATGATATTGTTAAGAAGGCGACCGAGTTGGGCGCAAGCGGCATTATCCCGATGATTACGGAAAGGACTATTGTTAAGGCGGACCAGAAGACAGGATCCGTAAAACGCGGTAGATGGCAAAGAATAGCGGTTGAGGCGTGTAAACAGTCTGGCAGGGCGACATTACCTAAGATATATGATATAATGAGCATGCCTCGGGCATTAGATCTTGTAAAGGATCTGGGTTGCGCCAATAAGATAATACCTTTTGTGGGGGAGGGCCTTGCCTGCATAAATGATATTACCCTGAATAAGGGTGCATCCTCGGCGATTTTTATAGGCCCTGAAGGTGATTTTACCGTTGAGGAGATAGATCTTGCAAAAGGAGCGGGGTTTAATCCTGTTTCGCTTGGCAGTCTAGTATTAAGGGTTGATACGGCCTGTTATTATACTTTATCGGTTATCTCGTCAAGGCTTTTGAGTATGAAATGATGTGTCCCCGTAGCCTAATGGATAGGGCACCGGCCTCCGGAGCCGGCCGTGGCAGTTCAAATCTGCCCGGGGACACCATTGCTATTGTACTGCAATATCAATCCTTTATTAAAGAGGTTTTCGTTGAAATTTTATTTAAAGACCTTTGGCTGCAAGGTTAACCAATACGAGACCCAGGTCATAAGGGAGAGGTTGCTGCGGCAGGGGCATGGAGAGACCTTAGATATTAGTCAAGCGCAGTTATGCTGGGTTAATACATGCACGGTTACCGCTAAGGCGGACAGGGAATGCAGGCAGATATTACGCAGGATAAACAGGGTTAACCCCGGGGCGAGGATTATCGCTGCCGGCTGTTATGCCGAGTCGGAACCCGGAGCTATTAAGGCTATTGATAGCAGGATAGATGTTTTAGGCAACAACCGGAAACTGGAGCTATTCGCCTTAGAAGGTGAATTTGCCGGGATAAGCATGTTCCATGACCGCACGCGGGCCTTCATTAAGGTGCAGGATGGATGTGACAATTTCTGCTCATATTGCAAGATACCGTATGTGAGAGGCCATTCCCGCAGCAGAAACATTAAGGATATATTGAAAGAGGCTGCGACGCTTGCTGACAAGGGTTATAAGGAGCTTGTTTTGACAGGCATATGTTTGGGGGATTTCGGCAGGCGTGATGGAGGATCAGGTCTTGCCTGCCTTATCAGGCGTATATCTGATATCGATAAGGATTTCAGGATAAGGCTTAGTTCAATAGAGCTGTTGGATATGACCGACGATATCCTGGATGAGATCGGATCGTCTAAGAAGCTGTGCCGCCATCTCCACATACCTTTACAGAGCGGGGATGATGAGATATTAAAAAAGATGAACCGCAGGTATACCGCGGCCCAATTTATTTCCAGGATTGAATTTATCCGGCGGCGGATACCGGATATCGGTATCACCACCGACATTATCGTGGGTTTTCCCGGCGAGAAAGAGGCAAACTTTAAAAATAGCGCAGCCGTGATGGAGATTGTTAGGCCGTCGAGATCGCATATATTTACCTTCAGCTCAAGGCCGGGTACGAGGGCGTTTGAGATGAGCCAGGATGCCAGCCCTCAAGAAATAAGACAAAGGGCGCGTGTGTTAGAGGCGACGGGTGCCCGCTTTACCCGTGAGTTTAATACCGGCCTTCGTCATAAAGAACAGAGGGTTCTCATCGAAGGCCGCAGAGACCGCGTCACGGGCAAATTGTGCGGTTATACGGATAATTATGCCAGGGTCCTGGTAGATGGCGGCGACGACCTTATGGGATCTCTGATGTGGCATAGATTCAAGGCTTGATAGTTGCGGCCCCCAAGGCTGTATGCCTTACCTTTTTTATGAAATTGGGTTTTGTCTCCACACGGATAATTATGCCCACGCCGCCCGCTTAAGGCGCTGTATCCGGCTTTTCGCGATACTGTTGGAGTAATAGAGCAATGCCGCTCCAAATATGGTTGCATATAGAGATTCTTTATGTTATATTAAATTAAATATATAGGATTTATCATGGGAAGAAAAGATATTAAGTTAGGACAGATGCTTTTAAACGATAGGATAATCACCAGTAAACAGCTGGACGCGGCTCTGATAGAGCATAAAAAGACAGGGCAGCTTATAGGCGATGTAATCGTTGCTTTAGGTTTCGCAACTGATGAACAGGTACTTTTAGCCCTTTCTCATCAGATAGGTGTATTGTATATCAGGCTTAAGGAGTTTGAGATAGGTCAGGAGATTATAGAAAAGGTCCCCGCTAAATTCGCCTGTTATTATAAGATAATGCCTGTGGAGATATCTGTAAATAGGTTGCGAATAGCTGTTACGAATCCGCTCGATCTTGCCGTTCTTGACGAGATACGCCTGGTTCTTAAACGCGATATAGACCCCGTACTTGCGGGGGAGAAGGACATCCTTGAGGCGATCAAAAAGTATTATGGTGTGGGCGCCGATACGATAGATAAGATAATAAGCAAGTCGCGCTCGCAGGATGATATGCCGACCCAGATAGACCAATCCAGTGACATTGACGATGTTGCTGATGACGCGTCAATCATAAAATTCGTTAATCAGCTCTTACAGCAGGCCGTTTCTGAAAGGGCGACGGATATCCATATAGAGCCTTTTGAAGGCGAGCTTAGGATACGCTACCGCGTTGATGGTGTTTTATCCAGCGCGAATACACCACCCAATATTAAATACCTGTATCAGGCTATAGTGTCGCGCATTAAGATAATGTCGGCTTTAAACATTGCCGAAAGACGTCTGCCGCAGGATGGCAGGATAAAGATCGGGGTTGCCAATACTGATCTTGACTTAAGGGTCTCCGTGATACCGACATCTTACGGGGAGAGTGTTCATATCAGGATATTAAGCGTAAATGTCCTGCTCGGTCTTGAAAACCTTGGCCTGCTTAAGGACGACCTTGATGTGGTCGATAAGATAATAAAAAAGCCTCACGGTATATTATTTGTGACAGGGCCTACCGGCAGCGGAAAGACGACCACACTGTATGCCTGTTTAAACAGGGTAAACGATGACAGCAAAAACATCATTACGATTGAAGACCCTATCGAATATCAGTTGAGAGGTATTACCCAGATACAAGTCAATACCAAGGTAGGCCTTACCTTTGCGACAGGGCTAAGGTCTATGCTAAGGCATGATCCCGATATTATGATGGTTGGAGAGGTAAGGGACCTTGAGACCGCGGAGATAGCTATAAGGGTAGCGCTTACCGGGCACCTTGTCTTTTCAACACTGCATACCAATGATTCCACAGGGGCTGTTACAAGGCTTCTTGACATGGGTATTGAGCCTTATCTTGTTTCAAGTTCCGTCGAGGCTGTCATCGCACAAAGGCTTGTGAGGGTGATATGCGATAAATGCAAGACAGAGATCTTACCGGACGAGGGCCTCATAAAAGACTTGAATCTTGACCCGTGTTGCAAGATAAAATTTTATGAAGGCAAGGGTTGCCCCGCCTGTAAATTTACCGGTTTCATGGGCAGGACGGCTATATATGAGATACTTGTCCTGGATGATGATATAAGAGAGCTTATCGTCAAGAGGGTGTCGTCCAATGAGATCAAGGCACTGGCGTTAAAAAAAGGAATGAGGACTTTATTTAATGACGGAATGATCAAGGTTGAGCGCGGTATTACCACGATCAAAGAGGTCCTGCGCGTTACCGAAATTGAAACAGAAGAATAGTCATGCCGAAATTTGTTTACGAGGCGAAGTTAAGCCCTGGAGATGTTAAGAGGGGTTTCATTGAGGCCGAGAACGTTTCTCAAGCTGCTTTGAAGCTGGGCCAGGTGGGGCTTTTTGTAATATCGATAGAAGAGGAAACGGCTGATTCTATCAAGAGAGCCAGGTTTTTATCTTTTAGCCCATCTCCCTCGCGCGCCCTAAGTTATTTTACAAGACAGCTTTCAAACCTGCTGGATTCAGGCCTTACTATACTCAAGGCCTTGAGCGTGCTTGAAGAGCAGGCGGAGAATCTGAATCTACGCCGTATCATAAGCGGGATCAGGGTTGACATAAAAAACGGTTCCACGTTTTCATCAGCCCTTATGAAATATCCCAAGGTTTTTTCGGACCTGTATATCAACATGGTTTCTTCGGGTGAGGCAAGCGGCAGCCTTGAGGCCGTCCTTGAGCGGTTGAGCGGTTTTTTGGAAAAAGACGAAGAGAACATAGCCAAGGTCAAATCAGCTATGGCATATCCCGCCTTGATGGCGGTAGTCGGTTGCGTAACCATATTTGTTTTGCTGACATTTGTCGCCCCGAGGCTTACAGGGATATTCAATGACTTGGGCCAGGCCCTGCCTTTGCCGACGAAGATGCTTATATGGGTAAGTTCGTTTTTCGCCGTTTCTTGGCCTGTAATCATTTTATGTCTTATTTTCGGCAGTCTTGCCTTTAACAGATGGTCAAAGACGCCGGAGGGCAAGGCTGTGCTGGATGGATTAAAAGTAAAGATACCTGTTATACGTGTTTTTTTGCAAAAGGTGGAGATATCGAGATTTTCCAGGACGCTGGCAACGCTTATAGGCAATGGCGTGCCGGTGATCAGGGCGTTTTCAATAGCAGCCGGCACCATCGATAATATCCCGATGAGACAGGATATGGAACAGGCTCAAAGGGATGTTGCGGACGGTTTGGCTTTATCGGCTGGGATAAAAAAAAGCAGGTATTTTCCCGCGGTGGTCACCAACATGATCGCTATAGGCGAAGAGGGCGGGACGCTTGAAAGGAGCTTGTTCAAGATAGCGGATTTATATGATGCGGAAACCGACCGTGTTATTAAGATGATCATGTCCCTGCTTGAGCCCGGGCTTATTCTTTTTATGGGTATCATTGTCGGCTTTATTGTTGTTTCGATGTTGTTGCCCATATTCCAGCTGAATCTTATGATAAGCTAAGAGGGGGGTACCCGGCCGTTATGCAGGTAAGCGCCTTTTGCAAAGAGTTGTTGCCCATATCGCGTTAACTGAATAAAAACCGGAGGATAGACAGGTGAGGATAAGTGAAATAGCAAAACAGGCGAATGTATCGTCGATGGTTGTTTCAAGGGTGATGCAGGGGTCGCCGAATGTCAAGCCGCAGGACAGGAAAAGGGTTCAGGATGCTATCAAGGGCATGAAGCTTAATGCCTTCGTGAGCTCTGGCGTCAGGAAAAAGACAGGCAAGGTCTTTGGCTTGATAGTCCCAAGATTTGAGGATATATTCCATTCCTTTTATGCCACCGAGATTATAAAGGGTGTTGTCCTTGCCGCCAGCAGGCTAAAGGTTGACGTGATGATCCATATAAGCGAGAGTAAGAATCACGAGGATTGGCTTACAAGTAACGCTCTAAGTCCGGATTATATAGACGGTATATTGTTTGCTGATATAAACAGCGATAAAAGCCAGCTTAGAAAGGTGCTTGCCAGGAAAACGCCTTGTATGGTATTGAATAATTCTTTCGAGAAAGAGGCTGTTAATTCCATTGCCATCGATAATGAGCATGCCGCGATAGTAGTTACGGATTATCTCCTTAAGTTAGGGCATAGGA
>JBAZLY010000006.1:0-50184 GCA_041650035.1 Candidatus Omnitrophota bacterium
ATATTTGATATCGAGAAATGTATTGCCTGCGAATTATGCGTTTCCGCGTGTCCTCCCCGCGCTATGCAAACGACCCTTTAAACGATCCTTTTTCTGGGAAAAAAGTATATGAATAACAGGGCGAAGAAAAAGACATCCAAGAGTTTATCATATAAGAAGCAGATAGATACTATTTCAAGGATCGGCGAGGCCATAGCGTCTAACCTGTATCTTGAGGATATCCTTAAGCTTATAGTAACTATAACCGCCGAGGTAATGAGTTCCAAGATATGCTCGCTTCTGTTGATAGATGAAGAAAGAGGCAAACTGTGTGTTAAGGCGACCCAGTCAGTCAGTGAGGCTTATAATAAAAAACCCGACCTGTCTTTAGGCGAGGGCATAGCCGGCAAGGTGGCGCTTTCCGGTGTTCCAATTATTTCAAAGAATGTGAGAGAAGACCCGAGATACAACAATGTGGAGATTGCGAAAAAAGAGGGCCTTTGTTCACTTCTATGCGTGCCTCTTAAGGTAAAAAGCAGGATAATAGGTGTTTTGAACCTATACACCTCACAGGCACATGATTTTGCCGAATCGGAGATAAAAATACTTGCGACGGTTGCCAGTCAGGCTGCCGTAGTGATAGAAAATTCGCAGCTTTTAATCAAGACAAAGATTATTCAGGAAGAGCTCGCATCGCGTAAGGCGGTTGAACGGGCCAAGGGTATATTGATGAAAGCGCAGGGTTATAGTGAAGACGAGGCGTTTGCCAGGATACAAAGATTGGCGATGAATACACGCCGTCCGATGCGGGATATAGCGGAGGCAATTATTTTGGCGCAGAAGGTCGGATAAAACAGAAATAGATTTTAAGTCAGGTATGGGTTGGGGTATATCTTGAGCCTTTTGATTTCAGGATATACCCTTTTTTGGCAGGATATGACAAGATACGATATAATTATCATAGGCGCGGGTCATGCCGGCACGGAGGCTGCCTTGGTATGCGCTCGCATGGGGCATAAGAGCCTTCTTCTCACGATGAACAAGGCCAGAATGGCCTGCATGCCGTGCAATCCTTCCATAGGCGGTGTTGGTAAAGGACAGCTTGTTAAGGAAATAGACGCCTTGGGAGGGGAGATGGCAAAGGCGGCTGATTTTGCCGGTATTCATTTCAAGATTTTAAACAGAAGCCATGGCCCCGCCGTGTGGTCTTCCAGAGTCCAGGTTGACAGGCGCAGATATTCGGAGTATATGGGCAGTAAGCTGTGTTTAGAAAAAAATCTTGTGATATTGGAAGATGAGGCATGCGGCCTTTCTTTTGACGGTGGCAGCGCGTGCCTGGTTCAGACCAGGCGGTCAGGGGCAATTTCTTCGCGCGTAATCATCCTGACCCCAGGGACATTTTTAAATGGTATTATCCATATCGGGCTTGATCATGAACCTGGCGGATGTTATAAGGAGCCGGCGTCAATAGAATTAAGTTTGTCATTAAAGAGGTTGGGTCTCGAGATATCAACGTTAAAGACCGGAACAACCCCGCGCATCAGAAAAGGCAGTATAGATTTCTCCGGATTAATTCCGCAATACGGAGATGATAACCCTGTTCCGTTTTCTTTTTCGACAAAAGGCGGGCTTGTCAACAGGATTGCCTGCCACATGACCCACACTAACCAGAGGACGCATGATATAATCAGAAAAAATTTAAACCGCTCCCCGCTTTTTACGGGTATTATAAAATCTACAGGGGTCAGATATTGCCCGTCTGTCGAGGATAAGGTAGTCAAATTTTCAGAAAGGTTGTCGCACCATGTTTTTTTAGAGCCGGAGGGCCTTGACACGGATTGGTATTATCCAAACGGTTTATCAACAAGCCTGCCGCTGGACGTCCAGGAGGATGTACTCCACTCTATAAAAGGTCTGGAGGCGGCGGAGATAACGATGCCAGGTTACGGAATAGAATATGAGTTTGTCCAGCCCACAGAACTTCTGCCGACATTACAAGTAAAAAAAATGCCTAATCTATTCCTGGCAGGCCAGATAAACGGTACTACCGGCTATGAAGAGGCCGCGGCACAGGGGTTTATGGCCGGGGTGAATGCTTCTCTTAAGATAGAGAAGAAAGATCCTTTGATTCTGACAAGGCAGGAGAGTTATATTGGTGTTTTGATCGATGACTTGGTCACAAAGGGTACTGATGAGCCTTATCGTATGTTCACGTCCAGGGCCGAATACAGGCTTTTGTTGCGCGAGGATAATGCTGATATACGCCTTAGACGTTATGGTTATGATTTAGGCCTTGTCTCGGAACAGGAACTTCGCGCCTCGCAATCGAAAGACAGATTAATAAAAGACGCGGTTGATTATCTATCCAAGGAGAGGGTATTTCCCGGGGGAAGGATAAACAGCTTTTTGAAGGGCCTTGGCATGCCGGAGCTTAAAAAGACGATATCAGCCCTGGAATTGCTGCGAAGGCCGCAGGTAAAATATTTTCACATAAAAGAACTGGGTTTTTCGCTGGACAGGTTACCTCCAGCGCATGAGGTTATTGCGGAAACAACAGTAAAATATGAAGGATTTATAAACAGACAGGAGTTATGCGTTAAGAGGATGCGGGATATCGAGAGGATAAATCTGCCTGCTGGACTTGATTATGCTAATATACCCGGGCTTTCCGCCGAGATAGTCCAGAAATTACAAAGGATAAGGCCTGTATCACTGGGGCAGGCGTCGCGCGTATCGGGCATTACGCCTTCAGCGGTTATGATACTTATGGTATATTTGAAGAAGTATAAAACCCGGAAACAGTCCTGATGTCTTAGGGGATAGGCGTTTTCTTGATTATATCCGGGCCTCTATCCCCACTGCTCAAGGCTTCGGCGTTGTTGCGGCGCCGGGTATTATAGCTTCTTAATGCCTTGACATTGGCCCGTTTATGCTTATATAATATAATTTCAGGATATGCCGCCTACATAATATGGCCGAATAGATTGGACATATTTTGTTTTTAAATAATTTTAGTTATACTGATGGAGGAAAGATGCTTAAGGATACGATAGAAAATAACCTGAAAAATGCCCTAAAAAACAGGGATGCCGCGGTGGTGTCGACATTAAGATTTCTTAAATCCGCTATGCAAAACCTCTCTATTGAAAAGAGGAAAGAGCTTGAGGATGAAGACGTTATATCGGTTATCAAAAGACAGATTAAACAGAGAAGGGATTCTATAGAAGGTTTTCGGCAAGGTAAGCGCATGGATCTGGTGCATAAGGAACAGTCTGAGATAGATACACTGTCCGCCTATCTGCCTAAGGCCATGAGCCGGGAAGAGGTGTTATTGCTTGTAAGGGAATCTATGTTCGAGATCAAGGCTGTTTCCATAAAGGATATGGGCAATGTTATTAAACGTGTGATATCTAAGTCGAAAGGCGCCGCCGACGCCTCTATAATAAGCGCTATTGCAAAAGAAGAGCTTTCGAAGGCGTGTTAAGCGTTATCGGTAAAAAACAAAGGATCTGTCAACGATGGGTATTGATTCGCGCGGTCAAGGGGTAAACCCGGTTTATTTTGTATTGTGCCTGTTATTGCTGGCGCTTTGGGTGAATATATTCGTGATTCGGACAGGTTGCGAGGTTCTAATCATGTTTTTACCTTTTTTTGCCGGTATAACGGCGTTTTTGTTCCAGGCTCTTTTCGATAGGAAGCCTGTATTGTGGCTGTATTCCAGGAGCTACCCTTATAGAAAACTCAAGGCGTATGGCTGGATAAGTGCTTTTTTGATGTTTGAATTTATTCTCGCGTGGGGATTGCGCACAGGGCAGATATCATTTAATGGCTGGGATCCGATAATTGTAAATATCCTGCTCGTGGGGGCCATAGTTTATTATCATTTGTTTGTCAGGATGAAAATAAGCCTTAGATTCCTCTTCCTGGGCGCATTTGTTCCGCTGGCGGCAACCGGTTTGACGCTGGGGCTGGGAAGTTATTTTAAAATATTGACGTTTATCCTGCCTGGCGATAAAATCGGGGGTGTCGTTTTTATAAATTCCCTATATTGGGTGATTGTGTCCGTATTTTTACAGGCTATATGCGAGGAGCCGGCCTTCAGGGGCTATCTGATGCAAAAATTTCTTCATAAGACAGAAGCCCGTGCCGTTATTATTTCTTCCGCTTGTTACGCGTTGTGGCGGGCCTCATTCGGCTTGTTTACCGGAAACGGCATTGATGAGATATTAATATTATTTTTAGGCAACTTTATTACCGGCTCCATCTTTGCTGTTCTTTTTCTTAAGAGCAGGAATTTGCTGGCTCCTGTTATATGCCATGGCATAGTTAACGGGATGTGGAGAAGTTTTTTCGCTCTTGAAAGCAATCCCGGCATAGGTCAGTATATGAAATTTGTTTCGCCGAAAACTATCTTTCAGTTTACAATGCTTTGGTATATATGTCTTTTGATGGGCCTGGCATTGCTGGTATCCATACCGCGCAAAAAGATTTTCGCTTAAAGTCATTTTTGTTTTTTCCGTTTCATAAAGCCGTTTTTAGTATAATGGAAGCCGTTTCGCGTGTTTATCATAAAAGACGTATTCTTACCGGGTTGATAAATATCCGCGCTTGTTTTTGAACCTTTACGGTTTTATCGAATTTTTGCCGGGATAAGATATATAATGATTGCGTGAAGAGGTGTATTATTGTATGATAATATTATTGTTTCTTTTTGGAGGTTTTATAAATGGTTAAGCACAGAAAGCTGTATAACTGGGTTAAGGAATGCGTAAAGTTGTGTAAGCCGGATGCGGTTGTTTGGGTTGACGGCTCGGAGGAGATGAAAAAAGAGCTCGAAGGCCAGGCCGTGGTGTCGGGGGAGTTTATCAGGCTAAATCAAAAAAAATTACCCGGTTGTTTTTTGCACAGGACGGTTTTGGATGATGTCGCGCGCACGGAAAATCTTACTTTCATTTGTACCCCCACACGTAAAGCGGCCGGACCGACCAACAATTGGATGCCGCCGTCCGAGGCCTATGAAAAGGCGTCAAAGATACTATCTGGTTCTATGAAGGGGCGTACGATGTATGTGATCCCCTTTTCAATGGGGCCTATCGGTTCGGAATTCAGCAAGATAGGCGTCGAGATAACGGATAGCATATATGTTGTCTTGAATATGTATATTATGACCAGGGTAGGCAATAAGGTTTTGGAATCCCTTGGGGATAAAGGGGTTTTCACAAAATGCCTGCATGGTAAGGCGGATCTGAATATCAAACGCCGCATGATATTACACATACCCCAAGATAATACTATATGGAGTGTCGGTTCAGGTTATGGCGGTAATGTGTTGCTGGGTAAGAAATGCCTATCTCTTCGCATAGCCAGTTACCAGGCCCAAAAGGAGGGCTGGCTGGCGGAACACATGCTGATAATGGGGATTGAGCAGCCGAACGGTCGCATAGAATATATTGCCGCCGCGTTTCCAAGCGCCTGCGGCAAGACAAACCTGGCGATGCTTGTTCCGTCGGATGGTATGAAGAAAAAGGGATACAAGGTGTGGACCGTAGGGGATGATATTGCCTGGATGAGGGTGGATTCAGACGGATGTCTTTGGGCGATAAACCCTGAATGGGGTTTTTTTGGGGTTGCCCCCGGTACTAACAGGAGGACGAATCTTAATGCGGTTGAGACAATAAGCAGGAATACGATATTTACGAATGTGCTTTTAAGAAATGATAATACTGTATGGTGGGAGGATGGTGATGACCCCGCGCCGAAAGAAGGGATAGAATGGAGGGGCTTCCCGTGGAGGCCGGGGATGATTGATGACGAAGGGAATTCTTTAAAAGGCGCTCATCCAAACAGCAGGTTTACGGCGCCGGCTATTCAGTGCCCATCCATATCTTATCGCATAGAACAGCACCATGGCGTGCCTATATCGGCTATTATTTTCGGCGGCCGCAGGGCGCAGGTGGCCCCTCTTGTGTATGAATCATTTGGCTGGCAGCATGGCGTATACCTGGGCGCTACTATGGCGTCAGAGCGCACGGCTGCTCAATACGGCAAGCAGGGTGAGGTAAGGCGCGACCCTATGGCCATGCTGCCATTCTGCGGTTATAATATGTCAAAATACTTCAGGCATTGGCTTGATATGGGCAAGAAGATGGTCAAGCCGCCCAGAGTATTTCATGCTAATTGGTTCAGGCAGGATAACAAAGGTAATTTTATCTGGCCTGGGTACGGGGAGAACCTGCGTGTTTTGGAATGGATACTTAACAGGTGTAACGGGAATGTGAAGGCCCGCAAAAGCCCTATAGGGTATTTGCCTTATGTCAAGGATATAGATATGTCCGGGCTTAAGCTCAAGTCCAATGTTATAAAAGAACTGTTTGAAATAAATCCAATTCAATGGAAACAGGAGTTGGAATCCCAGAAAGAATTTTTAGCGGCCTTTGGCAATGACCTGCCTAAAGAGCTTTTGAAGGAACACGCCGCGGTGAAAAAACGATTTGGTTTTTAAATGGCCATATTAAATATCGTAAAATATCCGGATCCATGTCTGCGTAAAAAATGCCGTAGGGTAGAGGTCGTTGATGACGGGATACGAAGGCTGCTTGAAGATATGGCCATGACTATGTATGCTGCCAACGGCGTAGGACTTGCGGCTTGCCAGGTAGGCAGGGACATAAGGGTTATTGTTATTGATGTGGGTCATGGGCTTTTAAAACTGGTAAATCCGCAGATAATAAAGGCTCAAGGTGTTTCAAAGATGGAAGAAGGTTGTCTTTCCGTGCCGGATATATATGTTAAGGTAAATAGAAAAAAGAGGCTTACCGTTTCGGCCCTTGACAGTAATGGTAATCCCTTAATGCTTAAGGCAGACGGCGGTCTCCTTGCTCACGCCTTTGGGCAGGAGATAGATCATTTAAACGGAAAGCTTATCATAGATTACCTGCCGTTTTATAAAAAGATTTTTCCAAATAAACGCCTTACCTGGTGCATGCTTAAGAAAAATATGGCTGAAAACAAACGCCGGATAGCGCATGAGGGTATGCCTTAAATATTTTATTGGGTATTACAGCATGCGGGATCCGCGTCTTTGCTGTAATTTTTGGAGCTGGAATCTGATCCGCAATGAAACATGATTTGCCCGGATAATGTTAAGGCCTTAAACGGTTTTTACCTTTGTAAGGAAGGCGCTGTATTATTCCGTAGCATGCGGTTCCTGCTGTATAGGGTATACAAAGGACAAGCTTTTTGGGGCAGTTGGGATAGTTTTTTCGTTGGACATATGATTTTTGTTTTAGCGCTATCTGTTGATTTTTTAAGATATGCAGAGAGGAAATGATATGATAAATAAGAACATAAAGATACTCGTGGTAGATGATGAACCTGATGTTAGAGAGTTCTTTAAGGATCTTTTTTCAAAAAAGGGTTATGTTGTTGAAGCTGTCTCAAGCGGAACCGATGCTTTGGCAGCGATTGATAAGATCAGTCCCGACGCAGTGTTGTTGGATATCAGGATGCCCGGTATGGACGGTATAGAGGTACTATCCCAGATAAAAAAGAAAGACTGCAAATTTCCGGTAATAATGCTAACGGTCTATGGCTATGATGATAATCTGATTAATAAGACTATGGATCTAGGGGCTGCTGGATATATAAACAAAAATTTACCGCCCGCGCAGATAGTCAATACGTTTCAAACGCTTTTGAGTACTGTGCCAAGGCAAGGTGGTGCGGAAGGGGGGAGTTGAACCCCCAAGGGTTGTGCCCACTAGCTCCTGAAGCTAGCGCGTCTGCCAGTTCCGCCACTTCCGCTTAGGTTAAAGTATACTAAATCGTAGCCGGGTTTGTCAACTGTTTAAAAGTCCCGGCAGACCCGGTCCGCGAACGGTTGGGTTAATTTACGGATGTATTATTGTATCAGGTATACGGCATTAATTTTTTGTTGCCTTGTAAATTTTTATATGTTATTATATATCTTAAATTTATACTAATAAAAGGACCTGAAATTGGACTGGCAAGATATAAATGACGCTATATTTAACGGTGATATTGTCCAGACATCAAAGCTGGTAAGCCAGGCGATCTCGGAAGGAGAAACCCCTAAGGATATATTGGAGAATGGCTTGATAGCGGGGATGGCAAAGGTAGGGGTTAAATTCAAGCTGAATGAGATATTTGTCCCGGAGGTATTAATCGCGGCCAAGGCCATGCATTCCGCTTTGATAATATTAGAGCCTCTTTTGGCAAACTCCGGGGTTAAACCTAAAGCGACGATTGTAGTAGGAACCGTTAAGGGCGATCTCCATGATATAGGAAAAAATCTGGTTGTCATGATGTTGAAAGGCGCAGGTTTTAACGTGATTGATATAGGGATAGATGCCTGCGCGGAGACCTTTATTGACAAGGCAGTATCCTCCGGCGCCTCTTTGATAGCAATGTCATCTCTTCTTACCACATCAATGCCTTCCATGAAGACAATAGTGGAAAGGCTTAGGCAAAGAGGTTTGAGCGACCGCATAAAAACGATAATAGGCGGAGCCCCAGTTACTCAAGAATACGCCGATCACATAGGCGCTGACGGATATTCTCAAGATGCCTCGTCCGCTGTTGACAAGGCAAAAGAATTATTAGGTCTGTTATAATCAATGTGTCCGCATTATGCGCGGCGATTCTTCAAATGGGCGGCAAGATTATGAGAAGGTAGTATTATCATGTTCTTCGGCAAACATAAGCAGGTTAACAAGAACCTCAATAAGGGCCTTAGAAAGAGCAAGTTCCCTGACGGCCTATGGACCAAGTGCGAAGGTTGTGGTGAGATCATATTCAATAAGACTCTTGAAGAGAACTTTATGGTATGCTCGAAATGTAATTATCATTTCGTGTTGAGCATACCAAAGAGGATAGATATCACGTTGGATAAGGGTAGCTTCATGGAGCTGGACAGCGGCCTGGCATCGGTTGACCCGCTTAATTTTCAAGGCCCAAAGACGTATAAAGAAAAATTAAAGCAGGATTCAGAACTGACGGGGCTGAAAGAGGCGGCGGTTTACGGAAGGGGAACGATAAACGGCAGCGACATTGTGCTTGCCGTTACCGACTCGAGATTTATAATGGGTTCTATGGGTTCGGTTGTCGGAGAAAAAATTACAAGGGCAATTGAGCTCGCGGAAAGAAAAAAAATACCGGTAATTGTTATATCGGGTTCCGGAGGCGGGGCAAGGATGTACGAAGGGATGTTTTCGCTAATGCAGATGGTTAAGACATCCGCGGCTTTGTCCAGGCTAAATGAATCGGGGGGGTTTTTTATATCAATACTCACGAATCCGACCATGGCCGGTGTGCTGGCAAGCTTTGCCTCTTTAGGGGATATTATCATAGCTGAACCGAAATCGCTTATAGGTTTTACCGGACCTCGTGTTATAGAGCAGACTATACGTCAAAAACTTCCTGAAGGATTTCAGAGGTCCGAATTTTTGCTGGAACACGGTTTTATAGATGCCATAGTATCCAGAAAAAACATGAAGAATACTCTGTCGTTATTGATAGAATACGCAAAAAAGGAGCAATAAAAATGGCGCAGGTATGTTTGAGAAATATCTCTAAGACCTATTCAGGCAATGTGCTTGCTGTAGATAACGTGAATCTTGGGATAGAGAACAAGGAGTTTTTAGTGCTTGTAGGTCCTTCGGGTTGCGGCAAATCCACCATATTGAGGATGATAGCCGGGCTCGAGGACCCTACAAAAGGAGATCTTTATATAGGTGATAAAAGGGTAAATGGTGTGCCCCCGAAAGACCGTAACATAGCGATGGTGTTCCAAAACTACGCCCTTTATCCGCATATGACTGTTTACGAGAATATGGCCTTCGCGTTAAAACTACGCAGATATTCAAGGGCCGAGATAGACCAAAGGGTCAAAGAAGCGGCGGAGATATTAGGTATTACAAAACACTTAAGCAAAAGGCCCAAGGCCTTGTCCGGAGGAGAAAGGCAGCGTGTTGCCGTGGGCAGGGCAATTGTCAGAAAACCAATTGTATTTTTATTTGATGAGCCTCTTAGCAATCTCGACGCCAAATTAAGGGGCCAGATGAGGGTAGAGATCAGTAAATTGCATATAAGGCTTCAGACGACTATGGTCTATGTGACGCATGACCAGGTGGAGGCCATGACAATGGGGACGAGAATAGCCGTGATGAAAGACGGTATTATACATCAGATAGCCGACCCTATAGCGCTTTATGACAGGCCTGTCAATAAATTTGTGGCCGGTTTTATAGGGTCTCCTCCGATGAATTTTATGAATGGCATAATAATCAAATCTGAAGGCAAACTGTTTTTCAATGAAGGTAACTTCACGGTCAAAATCGCCGATGAGATGCATGACAAGCTTAAGCATTGTTGTGACAAGGAAGTGACTATGGGCATAAGGCCGGAGGATATCTATGACAAGTTTTTCGTGCAATACGCCTCTCCGGAAAATACCGTTTCGGTTACCTGCGAGGTGGTGGAACCCATGGGCGCCGAGGTGTATTTATATCTTAGCACGGGCAAGCATACCTTTGTAGCTCGCGTGGGCGGGCACAATAACCCCACGGTTAATCAGGAAATGGATGTGGTTTTTGACATGAAAAAAGCCCACTTTTTTGATCCCAAGACGGAAAAAACTATCCTATAACTATGTATGTATCCCCTAAAGCTTAGAGTTTTTTTATTAACCATATTGACCGTATTGGCGGTCATGACAGCCTATTTTATTTTTACGGGTTTTTTTGTTTTTGAAAACAACCCTGGATATCTTTGTTCAGCAATACCGCATATCGTGACGATGATGGGGGTTTCTATTATTCTCTCGCCCATGCTATTCGGACCGCCCGTTGTTTTTATAATCCTGTTTATAGCGGTTGCATTGACCGCCTTGCTTTCGGCCATGGCTGGATGCCAATTATACAATATAAATTCGATTATATTGGCCCCGATCGTCTTAGGCGTATGGGTTTTTGTTTTTCGTAATATCCGCAGGGTTGAAAAGAAGATGGTCGCGGCGCAGAAGATAAAAGAGGCGTCTAATCTGGTAAGGTCAGATTGGGAAAAGACCGAAAAATTGAATAATGCCTTTTTTTTGCGTTTAGGCAGGTATCGAAGGCTCAGAGAGATAGGGGAGGATTTTAGCGCTAGGATATCGCTTGAAAAGATATACCAGCTGACTGTAGACACCGCTTACGATATTATACCGGGTTCAGACGCGGCTTTATTGTTTATTGTTGATGCCCAGGAAGGGCTTTTATTGTCCGCGTCTAAAAAATCATCACCTATACCAAAGATAAAATCTAAAAATGGTGATATATTTGATAGGTGGGTATTTAAGAAGAGACAGACCTTGAGCGTTGAGGATATAACAGAGGATTTTAGGTTTGATTATAGACCTTTGGAAGGCGAACGGGATTTTAAATCTTTGATCAGTGTTCCAATTATCAACCAGTCCAGAATAACCGGTATATTACGATTGAACAGCAGGCAGAAGGACGCTTATTCTTTTGACGATTTGAGGCTTCTGGATTTTATTTCAGACCTTGCTTCCAGCTCTATTAATAACGCGCGATTGTATAAAGACACAGAAGATCTTTCAACGAGGGATTCCCTGACGGGTTTTTATATACACAGGCATATGAAGACCTTGCTTTACGATGAAGTGGCCCGGGCCCGCACCGGCAAGAGCCAGCTTTCCGTTATCATGATCGATGTGGACCATTTCAAGGATTATAATGATAGATATGGGCATGCCGCCGGGGACAAGGTGCTTTTGGGGGTAGCCCATATAATAGAAGGCGTTATGAAGAAACATACCAGGCTCATTACCAGGTATGGCGGGGAAGAATTCCTGATTATCTTGCCCGGGATTGATTTGCGTAAAGCGGCAGGTCTGGCCGGGAAAATCAGGCAGGATGTTGCAGGGTATAAATTTGTGTTAAGGCGTGAGGAAACCAGCGTGACCGTATCCGCCGGTGTGTGTTCTTATTCCGATGAGATGAAAGATAAAGATGACCTGTTGAAAAGGGCCGATTTTCTTTTATATAAGGCCAAAAAGGAAGGCCGTAATAAGATATGCGCTGTCTGATAGCCCTTATCCTGGTATGTGTGTTGTTTATTGCCTGCGTGCTGCTCACGGCAGGAGGGCAGCCCTGCGGCCCCGTTTATAATTTTACTGCTGCCCTTGCCTTGATGGCAGTCTTATTTTTTAATGTTATCGAGGCATGCGTTATTGTGGTTTTTTCAATGCTGATGTGCGCGTGCTTTCTTTTTTTGAATGTCCAATTGCATGAAGTCTTGACAATCCTTGCCTTTATTCTATCATCCTCGCTGGCAGGCATGTTATTAAGGCATTCTACCCTGGCCCTGCTTAGCATAAAGGAAAAGGTCCTGAATGTTATTAAGGAGGAGTACAGATCGTTTTATAAACTTGACGAAGAGCTGAATGAGCAGAAAGTATATCTTGAAAAAGCAATCCATGATATAAGCAGTCTTTATCAGGCCCCTAAGGAGATGATCGCGGTAAATACCGTTGAAGAGCTTATCGGGAATATGAAAAAATCGATTGCGGGGTATTTCAATTTCGCGAAATGTAAAATAGTCATATTTTCGTTTAAGGAAAAAGCGCCTAAAATTGACAACGTCTTTGACCTCGCGCAAACCCCGAATGAGGGGCCTGCCTTAAGCGGTTACGAAGAAACAATATGTGATTATATGAAGGCCCGGAAAGGGCCTTTATTAATCGACAGGGATGCCGAAATGCCGCCCCCCGGCCAGGTAGCGTTACCGGATAATATTAAGACATATATTGCTATTCCTCTCACTGCAGGTGACAGGTTAAATGGGGTTTTTATGATTGAAGGCCCTTTGCCGACCGATATGATAAGGTTTGTAATATTAAGCCATCAGTTTGCCATTGTCCTTGAAAGAATAAGACTTTATGAGCTTGTGCAGGAGCTCGCTATTACCGATGGCCTGACGGATACCTTCGTGCGAAGGCATTTTCTCGAAAGGCTTCAAGAGGAGATCGGGCGGGCCAGACATTTTAATGCCAAGCTGTCTTTTCTCATGATAGACATTGACCAGTTCAAGCAATGTAATGATAAGTTTGGCCATTTGGTTGGGGATGTGGTCTTGCGCGAGGTCGCTTCCATAATCAAGAACAGTTTACGCGAGATAGATATTATAGGCAGGTATGGAGGCGAGGAGTTTTCTGTCGCGTTGCCTGGGACTACAAAAAACGGCGCTTTTGTCGTAGGAGAAAGGCTGCGCAAGGCTGTAAGCAGCGCAATGATAAACGCTTATAACGAGAAGATAAATATCAATATCAGCATAGGTATCGCCACTTATCCTGACGACTCGGATGAGGTTAGCCAGCTTATGGATAGAGCTGACCAGATGCTTTACAAGGCCAAGGGTTCAGGCAGGAATAAGGTGGTTGTATACGGTTTTGGCAGGAAAAAATGACCGCCGCGGAACTACCCGGCGCGGATGAAGGTTATGGATAAAAAAGATTTAGTTATAGGCATTGACCTTGGCGCTACTTCAACGAAGATCGGCCTGCTCGATGCCCGAGGACATATTATTGCCAGGGCCGCGTCGTTCTCAAGCCAAGGGTACCTGTTAAGCGGTAAACTTATAGACAATATGGCCTTTGCCGTGAAGGAACTTATGGTGTCGTTTGCTCCGCGTATTTCAGGTATTGGAGTCGGCGTCCCCGGTCCTGTCGATTACAATAAAGGTATAGTGCATAGCTTGACTAATATACGCGGGTGGAAGATGACGCCTCTTCGAGAAATTCTTAAGGCAAAAACCCGCTTGCCTGTATATATAGATAATGACGCGAACGCGGCATGTGCCGGAGAGGCAAGATGGGGGGCGGCCAGGGGTTACAAAAATGTAGTTTGTCTCATGCTGGGTTCAGGTGTTGGCGCCGCGGTCATTATAGATGGTAAGATATTCAGAGGCAGGGGTTATTCCGCCGCCGAGATGGGCCATATTTGCATAGATATAAACGGGCCTAAATGCAATTGCGGGGCAAACGGCTGCATAGAGACATTTATCGGAAACAGTTATATTGTCAAGGATGCTGTAAGGGATCTGAAGCGTGGTGTTAAATCCGGGGTTTTAAAACTTGCTGGTGGCAGGTATTCAAAGATCACTCCTGAACTTATTGACAGGGCGGCCAGGTCGGGTGACAGGTTTTGCGCTAATGTGTGGACAAAAGCCGGCAAGCGATTGGGTGCCGGATTGGCGGGCATAGTAAACACATTTAACCCGGAGGTCGTTATTATAGGAGGCGGGCTTTCAAAGGCAGGTAGATTTTTGCTTGATCCCGTAAGAACTACTGTGGGGCGCAGGGCGATGAGGGTCTTTACCAAGGGCCTTAAAATTAAAAGGGCGAGATTTGTAGAGGATGCGGGTATTGTAGGGGCCGCTTCGCTTGCTTTTTCCGGCAAAGAGAAGTGTTAAAGTGGCTTGCCGCAATTTTCTTAATTCTCCCGCGTTAAGAATATGGTTGCGGATGATTTTTGGGTCAGACAGGCCCTTGCCGGATCAAAATGTTTTTTAAAAGCCGAGAAACCGTGATTAACAGGATAATTGTTCTGACATTTATACTGACCTTGACCGTAGCGGCTGTTATGGGGGCGTCGTTTGCCCGCGCTATCGCTTATGCCCAGGATGATCCTATAGAATGTGATGGGGATCAGGTTGAGTATCTTGAAACGGAAAAAAAAATCATCGGTGCGGGAAACGTCGTTATCAAATATAAGGACATCAAGCTGACTTGCGATAAGGTATCGGTTAGGACAGACAGCTATAATGTCCTTGCCCAGGGCAATGTTACTCTTACCCAGGGCGCGGATGTATTTAAAGGTGAAACGATAGAGTACGATTTTAAGAATAACACAGGTAGTGTGACTGATTTTTCCGGTACAGCTTTGCCGTGGTATGTCAAGGGCAGCCAGGCAAAGAGGGTCAGCGAGGGCGAATTTATAGTAAGAAAGAGCTATGTTACCACCTGCGATCACGAGATACCTCATTGGAAGATATCAGCCGACAAGATTGATGTATATCCGGGTAAAATGATAAATACGTATAATGCGCTGGCTTGGATCAATCCGTTGTCGCAAAAAGGCCTTGACATACCTGTTATGTGGATCCCTTATTATTGCCATCCCTTGGATGATGATATGCCAAATGTTTCTCTGATTCCCGGTAAGAGCAGCGATTGGGGCTATTACCTGCTTTCCGCGTGGCGGTATAATTTGAGCCCTAATCAAAAGGGGTATATACATATTGACTATCGCGAAAAAAAGGACCTTGCTGTAGGTGCTGATTATATATACGATACCAAGCTTTTCGGCAGGGGCAGCCTTTTCGGTTATTATATAAACGAAAGGGAGCTTAAGAGAGATCATTTTTACAGCAAATGGACGGACAAGAATGGCGGCCAGCCTACTACGGAAAGGCAGAAATATATTATGCGCGCCAGACATCAGTGGCAGGCCTCGCCGGATACGCTTGTGACGGCGGAGTTGCATAAATACGAAGACCAGAATGTCCTGAAGGATTATTTTTTCCGCGATTATGAGAAAGACGAACGCCCGCTCTCCTATGTTCTTGCCGCACATAATATGAAATTTGGCACATTAAGCCTTTTGACCCAGAAGCGGGTAAACAGGTTTGAACAGATGACCGAGCTTCTGCCGGAGGCCAAACTCAATATACATAATCAGCGCTTGGGGGAGAGCAGGTTCTATTACAAGGGCGATTTTACGGCCGCAAACATAAACAAGGTTTATCCGAGGCATACTGATGATGACCCGGGCAGTATTGAGGATTCCCAACATGCCAATATGCTTGATTCGTATAACCAGCTTTCCTATCAGGCGAATCTTGGGTTTTTATCTGTTACCCCTTTCGCGGGGACAAAACAGACCTTTCTTGACAGACAGGTGGACACGGATAAATCTATCATAAGCGGGTCCGCCTACACGGGCGTTGATATCAGTACGAAATTCTATAAGATGTTTGATATCTGCGCTTCTCCGCTGGGTATAGAATTAAACAGGCTGCGCCATATCTTGACCCCGTTGTTTGGTTACTTACATGTTTCGAAGCCCACAAAAGACAGTAGCGTCATGCTTAGCGGCGGCGTTGAGAGGTCAAGCTCTATAAGTTTAGGGCTCGAAAACAAGCTCCAGACAAAATGGGGAGCGGATAAACAGCAGACAATCGATTTGGCCATGCTGCTTATCAATACCACTTATGATTTCAATAATAATAGCGGTTCCCGGTTCGGGGATTTTACCAGTAAATTGGAATTAAGGCCCTATGGCTGGCTCACGATCGCCTCGGATGCGGTAATCGATTCCCACCAACGTTTTCATCATGAATGGCTTAAGCAGATAAATAATAATATTGATTTTAATTTTGGTAAAAAGGCGTCTTTAGGGGTAGGCCACAGCTATCAGGCGGGGGCCAATAACTTAATAGCCCAGGCAAAGCTCGACTTATTACCCGGGTTGCGCCTTAGCGTATATCAGGACCTGGATTTTTTGGCTACGCGTAACAGCGAAAAACAGATCAGGAGTTTAAAAGAGCAGGAATACGTTATAACAAAAGATTTGCATTGCTGGGAAATGGATATCAGATTTAATGTCACAAGAGACAGCGGACAGGAGATCATGCTTATTTTTAGGCTTAAGGCCTTTCCTGACGTGCCTTTCGAATTCGGCAAGAGTTACCATAGGCCGAAGGGCGGTTCTCAATCCGGCGAGTGAGGCGCGCTGGGGCGTATTGGCAGGAACTATCGTTATCCTGATAGAAAGCTCTGTATGTTCAGTGCGGATTTTTCATAAATAATTAACCGTATATAAGGAGAAATACCGATAATGAATACTCGCGGCAGTGAAAAAATCGCTGTAATAGGCACAGGCTATGTGGGCCTGGTTACCGGTACGTGCTTGGCTGAAATAGGCCACCATGTGATTTGCATCGACAATGATAAAGGAAAGGTAGACATGCTGAAGCAGGGCCGGATGCCTATCTACGAACCCGGACTCTCATCGCTTGTATTGAAAAACGTCAAGCGTGGCAGGCTTATTTTTTCTGATGATATTGTGTTTGGCGTAAGGATATCGCGGGTTATCTTTATCGCGGTAGGGACGCCCCCAAGGGCTAAGGGGGAGGCGGACTTGAGCGCTGTTGAGAGCGTGGCTGAAGTAATCGCGAGAAATATGAATTCTTATAAACTTATAGTACAAAAATCCACAGTCCCCATTACGACGGGTGACTGGGTTGAGTCTACTATAAGTATGTTTAAAAAGAGGCGGGCTAAATTCGATATCGCGTCAAATCCTGAATTTTTAAGGGAAGGGACGGCAATAGATGATTTTATGCGTCCCGACAGGATAATAATAGGGGCCCAGACCACGCGCGCGAAAAATATTATGGCCGGTATATACAGGCCTATAAAGACAAAAGTAATATTTACGGATATCAAGAGCGCCGAGCTTATCAAGCATGCCTCCAATTCTTTTTTAGCCATGAAGATATCCTTTATAAACTCGTTGTCAAGGATATGCGATCTTTCGAAAGCTGATATTGATAAGGTTGCCACGGGTATTGGTATGGACAAGAGGATAGGCTGCGATTTCTTGAAGGCGAGCCTGGGTTACGGCGGGTTCTGTTTTCCTAAAGACCTTGCCGCGTTTATTCATGCCTCGGAACGCTTGGGTTATAACCCCGAACTTTTAAAGGCGGTCGGCAGGGTGAATGAAAAACAAAAGGAATTTTTCTTCAGAAAGATAAAAAAGGCGGTGTGGAATATTGGCGGGAAGGATATCGCCGTTTTGGGGCTGTCCTTTAAGCCTAATACTGATGACATAAGGTTATCTCCCGCGATCGACGTAATAAACATGCTGAAGAAAGAGCAGGCCCAGATATCGGTATTTGATCCGAAAGCGATGGATAGGGCCAGGCGCGAGCTGACAGGCGTAAGTTTTTGTAAGGACAGCTATGAGGCGGCAAAGGGTGCCGATTGCCTGGTAATAGCAACTGAATGGCCTGAATTTAGCAGGCTTAATTGGCGTAAGATAAAACATATCCTGAAGAGACCTATTATTGTTGATGGCAGAAACATGCTTGACCCGGATAAAATGCGCGGGCTTGGTTTTGTGTATAGCAGTATTGGCAGAAATTAAAGATATTGTCATTTACCTTGCGGGTTGATTTTTTTTGATCACTCGCAGGATAGATAAACGAGTGTCGCAGCCCGTGGGTCAGGACGCCCGGGCCCATACACCTGTGAGGTATATATGATAGAAGGTGTCAAGGTAAAAAAACTAAAGGTTATACCCGATAGCCGCGGAAGGCTTATGGAAATACTGCGTGATGATGATAAGATGTTTATCAGGTTTGGCCAGGTATATATGACAACTGCCTTACCCGGAGTTGTTAAGGCTTGGCATTGGCATAAAAAACAACATGATTCATTTACCTGTGTATCCGGAACGATGCGCCTTGCTCTTTATGACGGGCGCAAGGATTCCAGGACAATGGGTCAGATAGATGAGTACGAGATAAGCTTAAAAGACCCCATGGTTGTGCAGATACCTCCGGGTGTTTATCATGGTTTTAAATGTATAAGCAAGGAAGAGGCCATTGTCATAAATACGGTGACCTACGCCTATGATCACAAAGACCCTGATGAATTTCGCATCGACGAGCGCAATAATGATATAGGCTATAACTGGGAAAGATAATATGAATTCAGCGATAAAAGGTGTTGTTCTGGCAGGAGGTCTTGGCAGCCGTTTGTATCCACTGACAGCTGTTACCAATAAACATCTACTGCCTGTATGGAATAAACCGATGATATATTATCCAATACAGACGCTTGTCCAGGCGGGGATAAGGGATGTGATGATCGTGACCGGGGGTAATAGCGCAGGGGATTTTCTCAGACTTTTAGGCGATGGCAAGGAGCTCGGATTAAAGCATATAGAGTATGCCTATCAAAAAGGCGAGGGCGGTATCGCTGATGCCCTTCGTTTAGCAAGGGATTTTTCCGAGAACGAAAACATTGTTGTAATACTTGGGGACAATATTATTGAACAACCGATCAAGTGTTTGGTAGACAAGTTTAAGGCCCAGGGCCCCGGGGCAAGGATAATGATCAAAAAGGTCTCCGATCCTCATCGCTTTGGTGTCGTTGAATTCAGCAAGGGTGGTGACAGGATAGTCAGGATCACCGAAAAACCGGTTAAACCAAAAACAAGATACGCGGTAACAGGTGTCTATATGTATGATAATTCGGTGTTTGATATAATAAGGGATCTAAGGCCCTCAAAAAGAGGCGAGCTTGAGATCACGGATGTGAATAATATCTATGTGAAAAAAGGGCTTATGCGTTATGATGTCCTGTCCGGATTCTGGACGGACTCGGGGACTTTCGAATCGCTTTTAAGGGCTAATAATCTCGCAGCAAAAAAGTTTGGCAAAAAAAAGACTTAAGATTTGGCGGTACAGAGCCGGGATTCGAGCGGTAACAAGACAAGAGGGGAAAATGAAGATACCTGCCATAGATATGAGGGCGCAGATCGCTCCGATAAGAAGGGAAATAGATAAGGCGATAGGCGATGTGATCGACAGAGGTTCTTTCATACTCGGTGAGGATGTAAAGGCGCTTGAACAGGATATAATTAATTATACAAGCGCGAATTTTGCTGTCGGTGTTTCAAACGGGACAGATGCCATTACGCTGTCTTTGGAGGCTCTTGGTATAGGCCAGGGAGACTGTGTTTTATGCCCGGCGTTTACTTATTATGCTACCGCAAGCGCCGTAATTCATGCAGGTGCCAAGCCTGTTTTTATCGATATTGACCCAAAGACATATTGCATATCTGCCGAGGCATTGGAGGCATATCTAAAAAAGAACTCCCGTGGGCATAATATTAAGGCTGTTGTGCCTGTCCATCTTTATGGTCAGTGTGCCGACATGGGACCTATTATTAAATTAGCAGAGCGTAACGGGTTAAAGGTCATTGAGGATGCGGCTCAGGCCTTTGGCGCCGATCACATCTTGGCTGGTAGGGTCAATAAAGCCGGGGTCATGGGTGATTGCGGCAGTATAAGTTTTTTCCCGGGCAAGAACCTCGGGGCGTTCGGAGACGCGGGCATGATACTTACGCGCGACAGGAACACATCCGAGAAGCTTTTCCGCTTGAGAAATCAGGGTTCCGACGCGGTCAATAAATACAGGCATATATATATTGGGCGCAATAACAGGTTAGACGCGATCCAAGCGGCTATCCTGCGCGTGAAATTAAGGTATATAGATTCCTGGAACAAAAAAAGGTCGCAAAATGCCTTATACTATAATGAAGGCCTGAAAGCTACCCCTCTTACGCTTCCCCATGTTTCGGAGACCAATACACATATATATCACCAGTATACCTTGCGCGCAAAAAATAATATCATGAGGGATAAAGTCATCAACCATTTGCAGGCAATGGGTGTCGATTCCCGTGTGTTTTATCCTATACCGCTGCATCTTCAGCCGTGTTTTTCTTATTTGGGTTATAACAGAGGCTGCTTGCCTGAATCTGAAAATGCCGCGGGGCAGGTATTTACATTACCCGTCTATCCTGAACTAACACGGCAGCAAATGGACTATATTATCGATTCTATTAAGCGGATATTGTAAAAAGCAGGATATTGCGTGAAAGCGATGCCGGTCAAGGCGCATTAGGCATATCGTTATTATCTATGGTTAATGACTGGTGTTGGAGCCGGAGCTGTAGGCAAAATGTTTTTTAGGAGAATACAATGCGTGTCTTGATCACCGGCGGCGCTGGTTTTATAGGCAGCAATTTTATCAGGTATATGTTTTCCAGATATGGTAATTGCAGTATTATAAACCTGGATAAACTGACCTATTGCGGTAATATAAATAACCTTAAAGATATCGGACCCCGAAGAAACCATAGGTTTATAAAGGCTGATATATGTGATATCAAGGCTGTGTTACCGGCGGTTAAGGGCTGTGATACCGTAGTCAATTTCGCCGCGGAAAGCCATGTGGACAGGTCTATAAAGGACTCGGAAGAGTTTGTAAAAACGAATGTAAACGGTGTCAGAGTGCTATTGGAGGCGGCTGTCAAATGCAGGGTCAAGAGATTTATCCAGATATCAACAGATGAGGTGTATGGAGATATTAAGAAGGGATTCTCGAAGGAAGACGATAGCCTGATGCCGAATTCACCTTACGCGGCAAGCAAGGCGGCGGGCGACCTGCTGTGCCGTTCATATTTTAAAACATACGGCTTGCCCGTTATAATAACAAGAAGCTCTAACAACTTTGGACCGTATCAATATCCGGAGAAGATGATACCGCTCTTTTTGACGCGCGCGATAGAGGGCAAGGTCCTGCCCGTTTACGGAGACGGCAGAAATGTCAGGGACTGGCTTTATGTTGTTGATAATTGTTCAGGCATCGATTGTGCTATGCGTAAGGGCCGGCCCGGAGAGATTTATAATATAGCCGCCGGCAGCGGGATAAGGAACATCAATATCGCCAGAAAGATATTACGTATTACCGGATCAACCGGGGATATGATCAGCTTTGTCCATGACAGGCCCTGTCACGACAGCAGATACGCTATGGATTCGGAAAAGATCAAGGTCCTGGGGTGGAGGCCGTTATTTGATTTTAACAAGGCGTTGAGGCTTACCGCGCAATGGTATATGAAAAACGGAAAATGGTGGCAGCCATTAAAGCGCCGGGCGCAGATTATAAGGTGGTAGCATGATAAATATTATGCTGGTTGCAGGTGCACGCCCTAATTTCATGAAGATCATGCCCCTTATCAGGGCTTTCGGAAGATACCGTGGCAGGATCAAATACAGCTTAGTGCACACGGGGCAGCACTATGATAAATTGATGTCTGATATTTTTTTTTCAGATCTCGGTTTACCTGACCCCGATATAAAACTGGGTATAGGGTCAGGGTCTCATGGCAGACAGACAGCCAGGATACTGGAGGCTGTAGAAAAGATACTGCTTCGGGACAGATTTGACCTTGTTGTGGTAGTCGGAGATGTAAATTCAACGATTGCCGCGGCGCTTGCCGCCTCAAAGCTCCACATTAAAATAGCTCATGTGGAAGCGGGGCTCCGCTCATTTGACAAGGGTATGCCGGAGGAGATAAACAGGCTGCTTACAGATCATATAGCGGATTATCTTTTTACTACTGAAAGCTGTGCCAATGATAATCTTTTGAAGGAAGGTATATGTCCCTCAAGGATATTTCTTGTGGGGGATATCATGGTGGATGCCTTTTTTTTATGCAAAACCCAGATCAGCAGATCCCGGGTGTTGCGGGACATGGGGCTAAAAAACAAAGGTTATGCTGTCGCGACGATACACAGGCCGTCTAATGTTGATTGTCGCGATAACCTGAAGAAGGTTGTCGATATACTCAATGCGGTCTCTCGGATCATCAGGGTTGTCTTTCCTGTTCACCCCAGGACGAGAAAGATGGTTGTTAGATTTGGATTAAAGCTTGATAATGTGCTTGCGTGCAGGCCTTTGGGTTATGTAGATTTTCATAAATTACTTCAGAGATCCAGGTTTGTAATGACCGATTCAGGAGGCGTACAGGAAGAGGCGACCGTGATGAATATACCCTGCCTGACCCTAAGGGAGACAACCGAAAGGCCTGTTACGGTAAAAAAGGGCACGAACCTGATAGTAGGCTTGGATAAGGGCAAGGCCTTAAAGGCGATAGAAAAAATACTTGCCGGCAGATGGAAAAAGGCGATGCCGATACCGGAATGGGATGGCAGGACCGCCGAAAGGATCACTAAAATTATTTTAGGACAACGGGAGAACGTATGTTTAAAAGGTTGACAGGCCTTATCAAGACAAGGCGCGCTAAGTTGTGTGTTTTAGGGCTTGGTTATGTCGGGCTTCCTATAGCGGTAGAGTTTGCCGGGAGGGGTTTTTTTGTCTATGGTTATGATACCAAGGCTGCCAGGATAGACGCGCTAAGATCAGGGTGTTCCTATATAGACGATATACCCGATAAGAGAATAGTGTCTGTATCGAAAAAATTTCACCCTACTGGTGATGCAAGAGTTTTATCCGATGTGGATATTATTATAATATGCGTTCCGACTCCGTTAAGGGTGAACAGGACCCCTGATATGTCTTTTATATTAAAGGCAACCCGTGCTGTATCTGCCGGTTTAAGGCCTGGCCAGCTGATTATACTGGAGAGTACCACATATCCGGGTACCACCCGCGATATAATGCTGCCTATCCTTAAGAAAAAAGGTCTTATGCCGGAAAGGGATTTCTTTTTGGCCTTCTCCCCCGAGAGAATAGACCCTGGTAACAAGAGATATTCGTTTTCGGATATCCCAAAGATCGTAGGCGGTATCAGCGAGGCCTCATGCAAGCTGTCGGGCATGCTTTACGCGAAAGTTATAGACAGGGTTATCTATGTCTCTTCCGCCGAGACTGCCGAGATGGTTAAATTACTTGAAAACACATTCAGAAATGTTAATATAGGTCTTGTCAATGAATTCGCGATGTTGTGCCACAGGCTGGGGGTAGATGTCTGGGAGGTTGTCAGGGCGGCAAGCACTAAGCCGTTTGGATTTATGCCTTTTTATCCAGGCCCCGGCATCGGCGGACATTGCCTGCCTTGTGACCCTTTGTATCTTTCCTGGAAGGCTAGAAAGATCGGATTTAAGACAAGTATGATAAATCTTGCCTCAAAGACCAATCTTTTTATGCCGCGTTATGTGGTGGACAGGATAAACAGGATGCTGGCCGACAGGGGGATAGCCCTTGGCGGCGCGCGCGTGCTTATATTAGGCGTTACCTATAAGAGGGGCATAAAAGATCTTAGGGAATCGCCGGCGCTGAATGTTATAGAGATATTGCAGAAGGAAAACGCCCGCGTTTCTTACTATGACCCGTATATACCATATTTGGATACACATGGGGCTCGTCTTAAATCGGTAAGATTTACCCCGGCCGTGTTGAAAAAATATGACCTAGTCGTGTTGATTACGGATCATCAGGAGATTGACTATAGGTTTGTGGCCAAAAGCTCCAAGCTTATATTTGATACCCGAGACGCGTTCGGGAAGGCGGGCGTGCGTTCGGATCGCATAATAAGGCTTTAATCCTTTTTCTAAAAACACATGGGAGAACGTATGGGTTTATGTTTGGTGACAGGCGGGGCGGGGTTCATTGGCTCAAATATTGTTCAAGCCCTGCTATCTAAAGGCGAGTCTGTGCGTGTTTTGGACAGTTTTATCACCGGGTCAAAGGTTAACTTGGATTTTGCGGGCAAATTCAAAGGTTCAAGACATTATGAGCTGTTAAAAGGCGATATCAGGGATAAGTCTGCCCTGCGGAAGGCGCTTAAGGGTGTTGATTATGTGTTCCATCAGGCGGCTCTTCGTTCTGTGCCGAAGTCCGTGGACGATCCTTTTCTTACAAACGATATTAATGTCAACGGCACGTTAAGGCTTCTGTTTGAGGCAAAGGCGGCGGAGGTCAAGAGGGTTGTTTATGCCTCAAGTTCCTCCTGCTATGGGGATACGCAGCATTTCCCGCAGAGCGAAGACGCTAATCCGCGGCCTATATCTCCGTATGGTGTATCAAAACTTGCGGCAGAAAATTATTGCCGCACATTTTCAGAGATATTTGGGTTGGAGACGGTATCATTACGGTATTTTAATGTGTTTGGCCCCCGGCAGGATCCCGAGAGCAGATATTCAGCTGCGATACCCGCGCTTTTATCAAGAATGTTGAACAACAGGCCCCCTATAGTCGAGTGGGATGGGGAACAGTCGCGCGATTTTGTGTATGTTGGAGATGTCGTTAACGCCAATATCGCCTGCGCGCATAAAGAAGGCATATCAGGTTCTGTTTTTAATGTCGGACTTGGCAGCAGCGTGTCGATACTGTATATAGTAGATGTGTTGAATAAGTTGCTTGGGACAAATTTGAAGCCGGAGTTTGCCCCTAAGAGATCGGGGGATGTGCGCAAGACATATGCCGATATTGCAGGTATACAGAAGGTGACTGCTGTTAGGACGGATTTTTATGAGGGCCTGCGTCTTACAGTAGAATGGTTCAAAAATAATCCCAGCCGACTGATTTCTATATAGACCGGTAGGGAAAATATAAAGCGGTAATGCCTATTATTATCAATTGTGAGCGTGCGAGAGTGTGTCCCGCTATAGAGTTAAAAAAGGAGATAAGATGCGAATATTGTTGACCGGCGGCGCGGGTTTTATAGGTTCACATTTATGCGCCATGCTTATAGAAAAAGGTCATAATGTGATATGCATGGATAATTTGATTACAGGACGCATGAATAATATAAGCTGTTTATTGGAAGAGGCGAGTTTTGAATTTATAAACCATGATGTTTCGCGGTATATAGATATCAACGGGCCTATTGACTGTGTAATGCACTTTGCCTCGCCCGCCAGCCCTGTCGATTATCTTAAGTACCCTATAGCGACGCTGAAGGCCGGCTCACTTGGTACGCATAATGCCTTAGGCGTTGCCAGGAGATATAAGTCACGGTTCCTGCTTGCCTCAACCAGTGAGGTCTATGGAGATCCGTTGGTGAATCCCCAGCCGGAGGAATACTGGGGTAATGTCAATTGCACAGGACCCCGCGGTTGTTATGATGAGGCGAAGCGTTTTGCCGAGGCGATAACATTGGCTTATCACAGGAGCCACGGCCTGGACACAAAGATAGTGCGCATATTTAATACATATGGCCCCAATATGAGAGATCTCGACGGAAGGGCGATACCTAATTTTATCCGCCAATCCCTTGAAGGCAGGCCTTTAACGGTATATGGAGATGGTTCACAGACAAGGAGTTTTTGTTATGTAAGTGATCTTATTGACGGCGTATACCGGCTTATGAATTCCAATATTAATGAACCTGTAAATATCGGGAATCCGGATGAGATGACATTGCTTGACCTTGCCCGCAAAATAATAAAGCTTACCGGTTCCGCGAGCAGTGTAGAGTATGGGCCCTTGCCGGTCAATGACCCCAAAGTCAGAAGGCCCGATATAGGCAAGGCGAAGGCGATTTTTTGCTGGCAGCCTATCGTAAGATTGGATGAGGGGTTGCAAAATACCATCAACTATTTTAAAAAGCAGCCCTAAAGAGCGTTATATGATGTCCCGCCGGATCCTGCCTATGCGATCAAGCGATATAAGTTCTATAAAAATTACCCGTGTGGGGATAATGTATAATGTTCTCTGTAAATTCAGCTTGAAATACCAATAAAAAAGGGTGTATCCTTTAATTGCAAGAAGTAAAAGCTTTCAAGAATAACCTTGAAGTTTAACATAAAATGAGAAACACCCTATGGAAACAGCCAAACTGCTTCCACGATCAGTTATTTTGCAGGAATGGCGGCAAGAGGTAAAGGGGAATTTTTGACAAGACGATGCTAAACCGCAAGTGCTAAAACTGGTAAAAGAATTCATGGAATCCACCATGCAGGAAGAATTAAGCCTATATATAGGAAAAGAGCAATACGAAAGAACCGACACAGACAGCCTGCCATGCCGCAATGGTTATTGCCAAAGGTCTTTTGTCACCCAATTTGGCCCGATACCTGATGTAAAATGCCGATATTAAGGAATGCAGTTTTTAAAACTAGCATATTCAGAAGGTGTAAACGATACCAGAATATAGTAGAAAATTTTATAGAGGATATATTCTTAGCAGGCGTATCCACAAGAAGAATTGACGTAACCCAAACGCGGTAACGTGTTGATATTTATATTATTTTGTGTTATACTAACTACCTTGCAGTGTCACAAGATATGAAGAAGAATCCAAATAGAGATATAGCTTGTAATAAAAAGGCCTTTTTCGAATATGCGCTTTTAGAAAGGTTTGAGTGTGGTATTGAGCTTAAAGGGCCGGAGGTAAAATCCTCCCGGCAGGGGAAGGTTGCTCTAAGTGGCAGTTTTGTAAGGGTTGAAAACGCCCAGGCTTATGTATATGGAATGCATATAAGCCCATATGAGCAAAGCGGGCCTTATGCCCCGGATCCAAAAAGAACGAGAAGACTTCTTTTGCATAAGCGCCAGATCGGCCAGTTGTCAGGCCTGATGTCGCAGAGAGGATATACCTTAGTGCCGGTAAGGGTATATCTGAAAAAGGGTTTTATTAAGATTGAGATTGCGGTTGCCCGTGGCAAAAAGCTCTTTGATAAGAGGGACAAGTTACGCCAGAAGACAATTGAAATGGAGATCAAGCGCTCAATTAAATAGATCACTTAAGGGGGCGATTATGGATTCGACTTATTGTATGGCGTAAGAAGGAGCATGCCGAGGTTGGTCAGCTGGCCTCGTCTCGAGAGAGACCCTAAGCGTAAGCAAAGGGTAAAAAGCCACCAAAAGATAAGTGCAGATAACCTACGCACAAAAGTCGCAGAGGTAATTCCTATGAATGTAGGCATGGCCTTTGCGCTACCGTTAGCCGCTTAATAGCGGCTACCGTCAGCCTGCCCGGCCTGTGGGGCAGGGTCTGGCGTCGCTAACAGGCTGGTTTTGCGTCTTTAGCTTTTAAGGGGCAAGACGAGATTCGCTAAAAGCTGCGCCTAATGGTATCCTTCTTGCAGGAGATCATAAGGTCAAGATCAAAATACAGGATAAGCATGTAGTTGCCTCTTGCGGCAAACTTAAGGACGAGGGTTCGATTCCCTCCGCCTCCACCATCACATAATGTTTATGCCCGCGTTATATGCAGGTTATGCGTATTATGACCGGGCGTAAAAACAATCATTGGATTTGATATGAGGATACTAAGGATATTTTTTTTGATTTTGTTAGTAGTCCTGTCGGCAGGCTGTGCCGCGGCGCCTATTAGAGGTACCTTTTCGGCCAAGTACCCGGACGGCATAGGTGACCAATGCGCTTATACTGACCTTACCTCGATCGTGAATACCTACAATGTGGTTTTGGAATGGGACGGCATAAAAAAGATCCTTACCTTGCGTAAAGGTGATAATAAGGTGGAGATGGCCCTTTGCAGCAGGTTAGTCCTGGTGGATTCTGTTTTGTATAAACTCCAAGATCCTGTTATCATGAAAAGATCAACTATCCTGGTGCCGACGAATTTTTGCGAGTCTGTTCTGCCGGGGTTGTTTATCCGGGGTAGGTTGTCCAAAACGGCTGGAGAAAATAGCTGTCGCGCCGCGTGCCATACAATAAAAAGGATAGTCCTGGATCCCGGGCATGGAGGAAAAGATCCTGGCGCTGTGGGTAAAGGCGGGTTGAGGGAAAAGGATGTCGTTTTAGATATAGCCAAGGGCGTAAAGCGCTATCTTGCCGCGGGCGGGTTGGATGTCAGTCTTACGCGCGATAAGGATATATTCATCTCTTTATGGAGGAGGGCTGATATTGCTAATAAGTGTGAAGCGGATTTTTTTATCAGTATTCACGCTAATGCCGCGCGATCCAGATACGCAAGCGGTTTTGAGGTTTTTTACCTTTCAGAGGCGGTTGATGATAGCGCGCGCGCTATTGCCGCGGTTGAAAACGCGTCCCTGAAATATGAAGATTCTTCATTCGGTAATTCACTTCCGTCAAGCGAGCTTGAAGCGATCTTATGGGATATTGAATATAGCGAGAACAGGCAAGAGTCGATAGAATTAGCTAACAACATTATAAAGACTACTTGCGGCAGTCTTAAGCTTAAGAATCGCGGCCAGAAAGGCGCCAATTTTTATGTACTCAAGGGGGCGAAAATGCCTTCAGTTTTGGTTGAGGTCGGCTTCATATCCAATGCCAAGGAGGCCCAAAGGCTTGGCGACGCCTCTTATCGAGACAGGATAGCAAGATTGATATCGGAAGGGATATTGAATTACAGGGATGAATATGAAGCGGCGGAAGGTTTTACAACAAAGCGATAATAGACCGATAGGCGTTTTTGATTCCGGTGTCGGCGGGCTTACGGTAGTAAAAGAGCTCGCCAATCGCCTGCCTTGTGAGGACATGGTGTATTATGGCGATACGGCGCGCGTGCCGTATGGCACCAAATCCAGGAACACCATAGTAAGATTTTCAATAGAGAACGCTTTGTTCCTTCTGAAACAGAACGTGAAGCTGATTGTCGTGGCGTGTAATACGTCGTCAAGCGTCGCTCTGCCTGCGCTAAGTAGGAATTTTAAGGTCCCCATTGTAGGTGTTATTAAACCCGGTGCCTGTGACGCGGCCAAGGCCTGCAGAAATTCCCGGATAGGGGTTATAGGCACAACCGCGACTATTAAAAGCGATGCCTATAGCAGGCAGATAAGGCGCTTTGCCCCTTTCGTAAAGATATATTCGCGAAGCTGTCCCTTGCTTGCCCCAGCCATAGAGGAGTCTTTGGATGACAATAAATTGATGACGGACATAATATTGTATTATTTGGGCCCATTAAAGAAAAAACGCATAGACACGCTTGTCCTTGGTTGTACGCATTATCCAATTATCAAAGGCCTTATAGCCAAAGCCATGGGTGGCCAGATAACCCTTATTGATTCTGCGGAATCAACATCCATACATATAAAAGGTTTATTGACAAAAAGGATGTTGTTAAATGGTTCACGGGCCGCGGGCCGGATCAAATTTTTTGTAAGCGATGAGGCTAAGAATTTTAAACGTATCGGCGAGAGATTTTTAAACAAGCGCATAGATCATATAAGAAAGGCGGGTTATGGGATACAAGGTTAAGGTTGAATTATATTTTAGCGCCGCCCACAAGTTAAAGGGTTATAAAGGTAAATGCGAGAGCCTGCACGGGCATAATTGGAAGGTTGAGGTCACTATAGCGTCTGGATATCTTGATAAGATAGGTCTGCTTGTTGATTTCAGAAAGGCAAAGTCTATGTTGAAGTCTGTGCTGAATGCCCTTGATCACAAGCGCATAGATAATGTGCCGTATTTCAAGAAACGCAATCCGACATCGGAAATAGTCGCGGAATATATTTTTAGCCGTTATAAAAGTAAAATTAAACCGCCCATGGCCCTGGAGAGTGTCTCGGTCTGGGAAACGCCGGGTTCTTGCGCGACATATTATGAATAAAGAAAAAGCGGTAGTCCTTCTTTCGGGAGGCCTTGATTCAGCGACTGTATTGTATATCGCCAAGGCAAAAGGGTATGATGTATATACCTTGAGTTTTGATTATGGCCAGAGGCATAACAGGGAGCTTAAGTTTGCCAAGCAACTGGCGCGTATAAGCAATACAAACAGCCGTGTGGTAAGGATCTCCCTGCCCTGGGGCGGCAGCTCTTTATTGGATAGGCACAAAGAGATACCTCGTGGCAGGTCTTACAGAAGCCGTGTGCCTGATACGTATGTGCCTGCCCGCAATATTATTTTTTTAAGTTTTGCCGCCTCATACGCGGAGGCAATCGGCGCATATAAAGTTTTTATTGGGGTTAATCAGGTAGATTATAGCGGTTATCCCGATTGCAGGCGTAATTTTATCAGGGCCTTTTCAAAGGCTATAGAGAAGGGCACACGGACAGGCGCCTGCGGTAAGGAGATATCGATAGAAACCCCACTGCTCAATATGACAAAGAGCCAGATAATAGCCAAGGCCTGCGGCATGGGAGTCCCTTTAAGGTATACATGGTCATGCTACGGGTCAGGCAAGTTACCGTGCGGCAGATGCGATTCATGCCTGATACGCAAAAAGGGATTTCAGGCCGCCGGTATAAAAGACCCTTCCAAATGAATGGTACAGCCATGATAACGGAGATATTTGCCTCAATACAGGGCGAGGGGTTTTATGCCGGGCATAGGCATATATTCATAAGATTTAAAGGTTGTAATCTGAAATGTTCTTTTTGTGATACGCGTTCACGCATAATGGCTGAGCGGATATCTGTCAGTGAGGTGTTAAAACGCGCGTCCGGTTTAATGCTTACTAACTCGAAAAATACCGTGGCGCTGACAGGCGGTGAACCTTTATTACAGGATGTATTCCTTAAAGAATTACTGCCACGCCTGGCAAGTAAAGGGGTGGTAATATATTTAGAGACCAACGGCACGCTCACGCAGGCGTTAGAATGTATTATATCTTATATAGATATTATTGCAATGGATATAAAATTACCCAGTGTGTGCGGTATAAGCCCGTGTTGGCGGGCGCATAAGATTTTTTTAAACCGCGCCAGAGACAAAGAGTTTTTTATAAAGGTCGTTGTTTCGGACGCGATTGATATGCAGGAATTTGACAAGGCCTTAGCGCTTGTAAAAGAGACAGGGTGTGACGTGCCAATTATTATTCAACCTGAGACAAGGCACGGGTCGCTTGGAATAAACGTATCGGCCGATACGCTTTTTAGGCTTCAGGAAAGGGCCTTAGGCTGTTTCAGCAAGGTGCTTGTAATGCCGCAGTCGCATAAAATGATGGGATTAAAATAAAATTGGCTTGTTTGCCCGAGGGGCAACGGCAAGGAGAGTATCGGATGGCGAAAAAAGTTGTTCAAAGAGGTGAATATGAAGGCCTGCAGGATGATATAAGGAGTATAAACACGCCCGCGATCGAGGTCTGGGACAACCAGTATAAAGACAGGCGTTATACGGTATATATACGCACGGACGAGTTTTCTTGCATATGCCCTAAGACAGGACTTCCGGATATTGCGGACATATCGATAGAGTATGTCCCGGACAAATATTGCGTGGAACTTAAATCGTTTAAATTCTATCTCGTATTTTTCAGGAATATTGGTATATTCCATGAGCACGCCGCGAACATGATATTGGATGATTTTATCAAGGCGTGCAAGCCCTTGTATGCCAAGATCACGGCCGTATTCAAATCGCGCGGCGGTATACAGACGACAGTAGGCAGTGTGTATGAGAAAAATAAATAGTATACGGGTAACCGAATTGGTAAGAAGGCTTGCGATTGAGGCAAACCTGTGTTTGCGAAAAGACGTTCTCAAGTCTATCGAACGCGCCGCGCGGACCGAAACCGCGCCTTCCGCGAGACGTATCTTGAGAATGCTTATCCAAAATGCGCGTATCGCCCGGGCCAAATCTATACCTATATGCCAGGATACCGGTTTTGCCGAGGTATTTTGCCGGATAGGCCAGGGGGTGGTTGTGAAAGGCGGATTAACGGCCGCTATCAACAAGGGTATTATGCTTGGTTACAGGGATGGATTTCTTAGAAAATCGGTAGTTTCCGATCCACTGCTGAGAAAAAATACGAAAACGAACACGCCATGCGTCATTGATTATGATGTGGTCAAGGGTGATAAAATAAGGATTACGGTCGTGCCTAAAGGGTTTGGCAGTGAAAATGCCAGCGCTATTATTATGCTGAAACCCACCGACACGGAGGAATCAATAATTGATTTTGTCCTGGATGTGGTAAGACGCGCGGGCCGTGATGCCTGTCCGCCGCTTGTGATAGGCATAGGCATAGGTGGCACTATGGATAAGGCTGCCTTGCTTGCGACTAAGGCCATCACGCTTCCAATAGGAAAAAGGCAGGCCAAGGAACACCTTGCCCGTATAGGAGGCATGATTATGGAGAGGTTAAATAAGACGGGCATAGGTCCGGCAGGGCTTGGCGGAAAAACTACGTGTCTTGGGGTGAATATATTAAGTTTTCCCACGCATATCGCCGGACTGCCTCTATGCGTGAAGATAAGTTGTCATGCCACACGCAGCGCTAATGGGGTTTTGTAGCATGAAGAGAATACATCTGCCGCTAACAAAAGAGGTCAGGTCAGGGTTTCGCGCCGGCGAGGAGTTGCTGTTGTGCGGCAGGTTTTATACCGCTCGCGATATGGCGCATAAAAGATTGTACCAGGCCATAAGGCTTAAAAAGTTTCTTCCTATTGATTTAACCGATAATATCCTGTATTACTGTGGTCCTACCCCGGCTCCGCCTGGGACTGTTATCGGGGCTTGTGGCCCCACAACATCAAAACGTATGGACCAATTCACCCCCTTCTTGTTAAAGGCGGGTCTGGCGGCTTCTATAGGAAAAGGGCAAAGGTCTGAAGTTGTTATACAGGCGATTAGAAGATACGGTTGTGTTTATCTAACGGCCGTCGGTGGTGCCGGGGCTTATCTGTCGGAAAGGGTAAAAAAGGCCGAACGGATTGCTTATAAGGATTTGGGCCCTGAAGCAATATATGAATTATATGTGGAGGATTTTCCTGTGACGGTTGCTATAGATGCCTGCGGTCACAGCCTGTTCAAGGGGTGTAAATGATACGCAAAGGTAACAGGGCGTTTGATGCCGTCAGAAATGTCCGGATAAAGACAGGTTTTATCAAATATGCCGAGGGTTCGTGCCTGATTGAGGTTGGAAATACCAAGGTTATATGCACGGCATCATTAGAAGACGGTGTCCCATTGTTTTTGCGCGGGCGATGCCGTGGCTGGGTCACGGCGGAGTATGCTATGCTTCCAAGGTCATGCAACAAGAGGGTGCAGAGAGAATCTTCGAAGGGCAGGGTTGGGGGCAGGACACACGAGATACAAAGGCTGATAGGAAGATCATTAAGGTCCGTTGTCGATATGGAATTATTGGGCGAACGCACCATATTCATCGATTGTGATGTTATACAAGCTGACGGCGGAACAAGGACAGCAAGCATAACAGGCTCTTTTGTGGCTTTGGCCTGCTGCTTTAAAAGTATGATAGGCAGGGGCATTTTAGAGAAATCTCCCATACGTGATCATGTCGCCGCAGTAAGTGTCGGTATCATGGATAATCATATATTGCTTGATCTTGATTATGAAGAAGATTCTAATGCCGACGTGGATATGAACGTGGTGATGACCGGGGCCGGTGATTTTATAGAGGTCCAGGGAACTGCCGAGGGCCGTCAGTTCAATGATAGGCAGATGAGGGGCATGATCTCTTTTGCCAAAAAAGGCGTTAAAGAATTCGTGCTCAAGCAGAGAAAGGTATTAAAAGATTGAAAGAGGTATTGCTTGCTACAAGGAACATTAAGAAACTCCTTGAGTTAAAGAGGCTCATGCGCGGTTTCGGCGTTAGGGTTTTAGGCCTTGATAAGTTTAGCGGTCTTGGCGAGGTTAAAGAGGATAGGAGTACATTGCGCGGTAACGCGGTGAAAAAATCGACCCAAATATCAAGGGTTGTTGCCAGGCTTGTTTTATCCGACGATTCTGGGCTTGAGGTGCCTGCGTTGGGCTTCGCGCCCGGGGTGAGGTCGGCGCGTTATGCGGGTCTAGCGCAGGATGATGATAAAAATATCGCCAAGCTCCTTAAAAAGATGAAGGATTTCCGCCCCAGCCAGAGGCGGGCGAGGTTTCGTTGTTTTATATGCATATCCGTCCAGGGTAAGGCGATAAAGGTGGTAAGCGGCACGGTTACCGGCAGGATAGCCCTGGAGAGGGCCGGGGTGAACGGTTTTGGTTATGACAGTGTTTTTGTGCCCACCGGTTCAAATAAGACCTTTGCTCAGATAGGTTCGAGGCAAAAAGACATGGTCAGTCACAGGGCGATCGCGCTTAAAAAGGCCAGGACCGTTATTCTTGAATATTTCCGAAAATATCGCTAATAGTGTTTACGATCTTGTTGTGGAATATCTTTTGCAGAGGGAAAGGCACTATTTGGTAGTTTGGATTTTCAAGATTTCCCGTAAGGTGGATTCCCATAATCAAATTTCCGGCCTCGCGCAACACGGCGCTTTTTATCCTTCCGGGTTCTGATGTCTGTTTTATGATGCCCTCGGCGAACCTGCCTGTTATATTAAAATCCAATGAAGAGTCAAGCCCTATGCTGCCTTCCCACAGAAGCGATGCTGATTTTGAAAGCATCTTAAAATCCTCAGTGTATATCCTGTTTCTTTCGATTATGAAATTACCGAACGCGTCGGTTAATATTATATATTCAGGAGGTTCCATTAGCAGTATGTTCATTATCCCCCGCAGGACAGGGAATTCCCATAGATAACCGTCAGCTACCTGTAACCAGCCGTTGCCCTTTAATGAATCCTTGTTGTTCATATAACCGTTTAAAACCACCTTGGAAGACAACAGGCCTTTAATCTTTTTGTCGGCGCCTTTAGCCTCGCTCACCAGCTTGTGCAGGTCTATGTCTTTCATGTCCAGATTTATCATAAAAGGCCTTTCTTCGGTCTTCAGGTTCGCGCGGCCTGACATGTTTACAATCCCGTCATAGGCGCATAAGGATAGTACAGGTATATCCACAAAGCGGTCTTTCATCCTATAATCGAGATAAACATCTTTAAAGGTGAAATCATTAACGCGTAAGTTTTCCGATGTGCCTTCAACGAACACTGTCCAATCAATAGGCCGGTTGAGGGGGCCTTCAATATCGATACCCAGCCTAATGGCGCCGTCAATATCCATATTCTTGGCGGGTTTGATAGAACGTGCAACGATATGAGTCAGGCTTTTAAGATCAAGGCGGGCCTGGCCCGATATGTCCAGACGCGGCCTTGACAGGGTATTAATGCCGCCTTTTAACGAAAATGTCAGGCCCTGATATTTGCCGTTTAATCTCGAAATCGGGATGGTATTATTATCAATGGGGCCGGTCTCTATATCGAGGTTTAGACTTTCGGAAGATATCACCGCGGTAATGGATGGTTTGGCAAGATTCGATATCTTCCCATCGGAAGAATACCGCTTGTCTGCTATGGTAAAATCCATCTTATGCCATAAAATATCGCGGTCTTTGAGGCCTATATCAGAACTGATATCCGATATCCTGTAGGGCCAACTGTTTAATACGGCGGATGCCTTTTTTACCGTTACACTGCCTTCATATGAATGGCTGTCCGTGACATTAAGCCCACCTTTAAAGCGTGCATCCAGCGAGCAGTCTCCGGACAGCTCAATGCCTTCAAACCATTTTAAAGTGCGGTCGGGCAGCAATGATATAAGTCTTGGCAGAGGCACGGAATCAGCTATAAGGCGCAAGTCTGCGCCGTGCGCGTCGTTTTTATATGTTATATCCCCGGACAATGATATATCTGTGTCGGAAACTATGCCACTGAGTTTTTTTATTGATATCAAGTTATCCGTAAATGTCGCCTCTCCCGATGCATTATATACAGAAGGCAGATTTCCCACGCCTGATATGTGCGTATTATCAAAGATAACAGCGCCTTTATATCCTGATGCCTGCCAGTTATCCAGAACCCCTGACGCTTCTGCCATGATGCTGAAATTGCCATTTAGGGAAAAGTTATCCAGGGTGATATCCATGTCCTTGATAGCGGATTTCCCCTCAAGGCTGAAAGAGCCTGTTTTATCGCAGGTGATATTAAGATCGATAGAGGCAGTTCCTCCGTTTATCGGTATATTATTTTTACCGGTGATGACCTTTAAATCTATTTGTGTTTTTAGATTGGCCTGCGCGATATAATCCTCTGCCGGGTTTTTTATATGTCCGCGTATCTGCGCCTTGGAGCCGTAGATAAGGCAAGAGAGCTCTTTGACGCGCCATATCGCATTTGTTAGCTCGATATTTGCCTTAATATCACTTATATGTTCTAATAAGGTATTATCCTTTATTCCGAATCCGGCATTATCGATAGCCGCGTCGAAGCAGTACTTAATGTTTTTAATATCGTTTACATGGAAAGCAGCTTTTCCCCGCAGGTTATGATCTCCGCTTACGTGTATGCCGTCTATTATGGCGTCTATGTCTTCTGCGAAGATATTGCACTCTGTTAAGGATATGTAGCCTTCATGAGCGCTTCCTTTTGCGTATCCCGATATATTGGCCCTGCTGATGCGGCATATGCCGGAATCGATATACGCCCGGGCAATATCTCTCGGATCCAGGTTCTCGGCCTCGATCTCGAAGATCAATTTGCCGTTATCAGGAAGGCATTTCCCGGATATATAAAAATCGCACCCATCAGTTTGGCCCCCGCATTTGACGGTTAATGCGCCAGGAAAGACTATATTGCCCCTTAATTTGGTTAATTGTTTTTTAAAGGTATTTATAGCGTGCGAATCTGAAAAATCTATAATGCCGTCCTCAAAGGTGATGCTATGTAGCAAAACGGAGAGAAAGGGCGGTTTTTTGCCCTCTTTCGCCGCCCGCGAAATGAAGGCAAGATCCCATCCCGTGTCCGGCCGTCTATGTATACCGGCGTGAGGCCTGTATATTCTTAAGACAGGTATTATTATCTTTTGCCTTGAAAATGAGGGGATGAAGATGATATTAAAGCAGGCGCGTTCAGCAGACAGTAATAGTTCTTCCTCCGCGCCCGAATATATCTTTACATCATTTAATATAAACCCTTCTTTCAGGCTTAGCCGTAGACGGCCTATATCGGCGCGGCCTTGCGCATATTCGGAAATAGCGCGGGAGATAAAAACCTTGAGATGCTTATGTATAAAACTATTATTGATGTAATTTATGAGTGCGGGTATTATCAGCAGGAGCGCTATAAATATGGACAGGGATACGACAATCCACTTCTTTAATTTTCTTTTTTTCATCAGTTTTATTATAGGGTAATTGCCGGGATTTTCAAGATAATTCATCACTTTTTTCGTTCCTTTTCTATTTGACATAGCATATTATATTATATATAATAAATGAGTTTAGATATTGATGAGAGGTGAGGTTCAATATGGCTGATGATATACTAAATATAAGACATAATAAAATAAAAGATTTAACCGGAAAAGGCATAAGGCCTTATGGGCAGCGTTTTGAAAAAACAGATGCCTTATGCGATCTTAGGTCTAATTTTGAATCAGGCAGATTATCCGAAACGACTGCGGTAAAAGCGGCGGGCAGGGTGATGAGCATTAGAGAACACGGCAAGAGCGCCTTCCTCGACATAAAAGATCATACTGCCAAAATCCAGCTTTATGTAAAAAAAGATAATGTAGCCGACGGACTCTGGGATCTATTGGATATAGGAGATATCCTTGGCGCTGAAGGGACTTTGTTTAAGACCAGGACGGGTGAGATAACTATTAATGTGTCCGTTCTTACCCTGCTTTCTAAATCATTAAGGCCTCTGCCTGAAAAGTGGCACGGCCTTAAGGATATAGAGACCCGTTACAGGCAGAGATATCTTGACCTGATATCCAATGATGAATCAATGAATGTGTTTATGGCCAGGTGTAGGATTATCAAAGATATCAGGAGATTTTTTGACCAAATGGGCTATACCGAAGTTGAAACGCCGATGCTGCATCCTATAGCGGGCGGCGCGGCAGGCAGGCCTTTTAAGACATTTCATAATGTCTATGAAAAAGACCTCTATCTAAGGATAGCGCCGGAATTGTATCTTAAAAGGCTGCTTGTCGGGGGCATGGAAAAGGTATATGAGATCAACAGGTCTTTCAGGAATGAGGGGGTATCCTCCCGGCATAACCCGGAGTTCACTATGCTTGAGGCGTATACGGCATATGCTGATTACAATGATCTGATGCCGCTTACGGAAAGGCTCGTATGCGAGCTTGCCTGTGAAGTTATCGGCAAAAAAGAGTTAATGTATAAAGGCAGACTTATTGACCTTGAGCCGCCATGGGAAAGGGTGTCTTTTTTCGATATGATGAAAGACCTTTATGGAGTTAGCCCTGATGATGATGCTGATGTGTGGGTTGGCAAGCTTAAGGAGAAAGGAGTCAAACTCGAAGGTGACAAACTAAGCAAAACAAGGCTTATTAACATAGTAGCCGATCTGATCGAGCCGAAATCCGACAAGGGCAAACCTGTTTTTGTAACGGATTATTTTACCGAACTATGCCCTCTTGCCAAGACGAACAGTGAAAACCCGTCTATATCGGAACGCTTCGAGCTTTATATAGGAGGCATGGAGATAGCTAACGCGTATTCCGAATTAAATGATCCGGCAGAACAGGCGGCACGTTTTAAGGCCCAGTTTGATTTCGACAGAGAGACAACAGGCCAGATAGACTTGGATTATATACGGGCTCTGGAATACGCGATGCCGCCCGCGGCGGGTTTAGGGATAGGCATAGACAGGCTGGTTATGATACTTACCGGCAGCGAATCGATAAGGGATGTTATATTGTTTCCCCAATTGAAGCCATGAGAAACGAATTAACTATAGCTGTGCGATATATCTTTTCCACAAAAAGAAAACACCTCGTATCATTTATGAGTTTTGTGTCAATCTTCGGTATCGGGGTTGGAGTTGCATGCTTGATAACCGTTATCGCTGTTATGAATGGTTTCAGCAGCGAGCTTGAAAAGAGAATAATAGGCCAGAACCCCCATATTATTATCGAAGAACAATATGGCATAAGCAACCAGGAGTATCTCGCGCTTTCCGACAGGTTATCGGGATTCGAGGATATAAAAGGCCTGTACCCTTTTATATGGGGCCAGGGTGTGCTTAATTTCAGATCACGGGCACAGGGCGCGGCATTTAGGAGCGTTGATCTGCAAAATCCCATTGACAGGGGGAAGATAGAGGATCAGATATATTCAGGCTCTCTTGAATTGGTTGGTGATAGCCTGATACTTGGTAAAGAGCTTTCAATGGCATTAGGCGCTTTTACGGGCGATAGTATAGATGTCATGACATCATTTTCGTCTAAGCCTAAGCGGTTTAAGGTGGCCGGTATTTTTTATTCAGGTATGTATGAATATGACTTGAATTTGGTTTATATTAATTTATCAAAGGCAAGCGAGATATTCGATACAGCGGGGTCCTATAACGGCATAGGCCTGGATCTGAAGGATGCCTTAATGGCCGAGAGGGTAAAATGGCAATTGTTGCCGGTTGTGCCGGATGGTTTTCGTTTAAGGACATGGATGGAACTTAACAGGAATCTATTTGCTGCCCTGAAGCTGGAAAAGATCGCTATGTCTATAATACTGATTTTGATTGTGATCGTGGCCGCGCTGAATATAGTAAGCATGCTGACCGTTATGGTAACCGATAAGAGGAAGGACATCGGCATATTGAAGGCGGTCGGGGCGTCAAGCACGATGGTCATGAATATCTTTTCTCTTCAAGGCCTGCTTGTCGGCGCGCTCGGGGCTGTGTTTGGCCTGTGCGGCGGCAGCGGCATTGTGTTCATATTGGATAAGTGGCGGCCTCCGATATTGCCGGAGAGCATATATTACGGTATCAATTATCTTCCCGTCAAGATATCGGCCTCTGATGCCGTTATCGTGACGGCGGCGGCCCTCATTATCAGCCTTTTAGCGTCAGCCTATCCGGCATATCAGGCATCAAGGCTCGAACCGGTGGAGGCCTTGAGGTATGAGTAGGCAGGTTATGTCTGTAAGAAAACGAGATATCGATGCTGCTTGAGGCGGATGACCTATTTAAGAAGTATGAAGGCCGTGGAATAAACCTTGAAGCGGTCAGAGGAGTAAGCTTTTCCATGGATAAGGCCGAGGTCCTTGCCTTACTTGGGCCTTCAGGAGCCGGCAAATCAACTTTATTACATATGCTTGGCGGATTAGACAAGCCCTCATGCGGTAAGGTTTTTTTTGACGGGACAGACCTTTACGGTATCAGTGACCGGGAGCGTTCTCGTTTAAGGAACAACAGGATCGGTTTTGTTTTTCAGTTTTATCATTTATTGGGTGAATTCACATCCGTAGAAAATGTTATGATGCCGGCTATATTGGCCAGCGCCGGAAAACGCGCGAAGAAGGATATAAGGGCTCGCGGGGAATATCTGCTGGAATCGGTTGGTGTTATAGACAGGGCGTTTCATAAGCCATGCCAGCTTTCCGGCGGAGAGGCGCAGAGGGTCTCCATCGCGCGCGCGCTTATGAATAATCCGGATATCGTATTATGCGATGAGCCCACGGGCAACCTTGATTCTGAAAACGCGCATAATATTTTGGATATCATCGAATCTTTAAATACGCGGTTTAACCAGGCATTCCTGATCGTCACGCACAATGAGAGCATCTCTGATCTGGCTACCCGTGTTATGCGCATGGAAGACGGAAGATTAAAATAGGAGAATCGCATGTCCATAAAGATCTATGTTAACGGTAAGTATTGCGATAAGCAGGAGGCGAAGATATCTGTTTTTGATCACGGGCTTTTATATGGAGACGGGGTATTTGAAGGGATGCGTTCTTATAGCAGGCTTATTTTTCGTCTCAAGGAGCATATAGACAGGTTGTATGAATCAGCAAGGGCCATAAAACTGCAGATACCCGTGGGGAAGCGGGTTCTGGCAGGCATAGTTTTAAAGACGGTTGCCTTAAACGATCTTGAAAACGCTTATATCAGGCTTGTTGTCACAAGAGGAGTAGGCGATCTGGGGCTCGATCCCCGCAAGTGCAGCGGTAGGCCCTCTATTATAGTGATTGCCGATAAGATAATGCTTTATCCGGAAAAGTACTATAAACAGGGCCTTGCTATTATCATCGCGCGTACACAGCAGAACTCGATCCGCGCCCTTAACCCCGCCATAAAATCCCTGAATTACCTTAATAATATAATGGCAAAGATCGAGGCTGCTAACAGCGGTCGCGAAGAGGCGATTATGCTTGATGCCAAGGGATATGTGACAGAGTGCACGGGCGACAATATTTTTATCATAAAGAATTCCGTTGTTTATACCCCGCCGCTTTCGGTCGGCATCCTTAAGGGTGTTACCCGTGATGCGGTGATAGAAATAGCGAGAAAAAGAAAGATCATGCTTAAAGAACGTAACTTTAAATGTGAAAAGGTTTATTCGGCGGATGAATGTTTTTTAACAGGGACCGCCGCGGAGCTTATACCCGTAGTCAAGGTCGATAGCAAAAAGATAGCCTTTGGCAGGCCCGGGCCTATGACATTATTGTTTTCACAAGAATGCCATAGGATGGCAAGGGTGGACGGGGTCAGGTACTAACCCAAGGAGAGAGTCAATGTTGTGCGATATATGTAAAAAAAACGAGGCAACGGTGCATCTTACCGAGGTTGTGAATGAAAATGTTACGGAGTTGCATATCTGCGAGCAATGTGCCAGGGCGAAAGGCGCTTCAGTGCATCAGCATTTCGGTATAGCAGAACTTCTGTCGGGTCTTGTGGATATGCCCGATGATATGGTATCTAAAAAAAGCCATATAAACATCAAGTGCCCCTCCTGCAATATGAGTTATGATAATTTCAAAAAGATCGGGAAATTTGGCTGCGCTAAATGCTATGAGACCTTTAGCAGGGCGCTATTCCCGCTTTTTAAAAAGATCCACGGGACGTCATGTCATATAGGCAGGCAGGCGCGTAAAATCCGAACAGATAAGGCAGGGCATGCCGGAAAGGCGCAAGAGCCGTGTTCTGCCAAGGACGCCCTTAAGGAGATCAGGGCTCAATTGGCTGATGCCATTGAAAAAGAGGAATTTGAACAGGCTGTTGTCCTCCGCGATAAGATAAAGATGCTGGAGGCGGGAGAAGGCAGGCCTCGGTGATGGGTTGTCGTTATTTCTTATAATAAAGATGCCGGTTGCGCCCTTTCGGCAGGGGAGAATGGAACCGAATATGGATATAGACAATCTGATAAATCATACCAGCGCATGGCTAAAAGGCATAGGCCCTGAATCTGATATCGCGATGTCAAGCAGGATAAGGCTTGCCAGAAACATAGATGGACTGCTGTTTGTTGACTGGTCGGATGAACAGACAAAGCATAAGGTGATTGAACTTTCAAAAAAGGCTGTATCGTCAAGTGATTATATGAAGGATGCCATGTATGTTGATATGTCGATTTTGGATCCGATAGATAAACAATTTCTCATCGAAAGGCATCTCATCAGCCGAGAACATGCCATAGACGCCAAATACAAGGCGGTATTTATTTCCCGCGGCGAGGAGACCAGTATAATGATCAATGAGGAGGACCATTTAAGGCTCCAGGTGATGCAGTCAGGCATTGCCCTTGGCGAGGCGTGGGATATTATGATAAGGCTTGAGAAGGATATGGAGAGAAATATCCGGTTTGCCTATTCCGATTGTTGGGGCTATCTTACGGCATGCCCTACAAATACCGGGACAGGTCTGCGCGCCTCCGTGATGATGCATCTTCCGGCTATTGTCTTGACGGGACAGATCAACGGTCTGATGAAAGCGGTTTCAAAATTAGGGCTTACTGTGCGCGGGTTTTTCGGCGAAGGCACTGAAGCGATAGGCAATTTTTTTCAGATATCGAATCAAGTTACTATGGGCCGGGGCGAGGAAGAGACCATTGATAATCTGACGAGAATTATAAAACAGATTGTGGCGCAGGAAAGAGGTTCGAGGGAGTTTTTAAAAGAAAAAAAAGGGGACATCATCGAGGATAAGATCTCGCGGGCTTACGCGACCCTTGAAAGCGCCCATATCATCACAAGCGGAGAGACCATTGATCTTTTGTCCCTGGTGAGATTAGGTATCGGACTTGGCATGATAAAGAAAATGAACGCGCAGTGCCTTAATGAGCTCTTTATACTTATACAGCCTGCCCATCTGCAGAAGCTGGCAGGAGGGGCATTGCCGCCGTCGGAGCGGGATATAAAACGCGCGGAGATAATCAAGTCCAGGCTCAAGATAAAGAAAGAGTAATCATCAGGAACCGGCCGGCACAAAAGACGGCCCCTGATCATTAACAGGCATTGGGTGTTATCCGGATGATCCGGCCCATCACAAGAATATATAATCGGAGGCATTATAATGTTTAACAGGTTTACTGAAAGGGCAAGAAAGGTAGTAATACTTGCGAAAGAAGAGGCGAAACGGTTTAACCATAATCATATAGGTACCGAGCATATACTGCTTGGGCTTATAAAAGAGGGAGAAGGTGTCGCCTCCGCGGTTCTACAGAATCTGGGGCTTTCCCTTGATATGATTAGGCTAGAGGTGGAAAAACTTGTTCACGCCGGACCCGCGACGGTTGTGTCCGGGGATATCCCGTTTACCCCGAAGGCCAAGAAAGTAATTGAGCTTGCTATGGATGAAGCAAGGCATTTGGGGCATAATTATATAGGTACAGAACACCTTCTGCTTGGCCTTATCAGGGAGTCGGAGGGAGTTGCCTCACAGGTGCTTTTGAATCTGGGCCTCGATCTGGCCAGGGTCAGAAATGAGATCATGGTATTGCTGGGTTCCGTGACCCCGGGACAGGCCCCAAGCATAAGCCCTGAAAAAAGCAAAACACCCGCTTTAGACGCCTTTGGCAGAGACCTTACTATTCTCGCCAAGGAAGGTAAGCTCGATCCTGTGGTCGGCAGGAAGGATGAGATAGAGCGGGTTATACAGATATTAAGCAGGCGTACCAAGAACAACCCTGTATTGCTTGGAGAGGCTGGTGTCGGAAAAACAGCTATAGTCGAGGGCCTTGCTCAAAAGATCATTAATAGTGATGTCCCGGAAATATTGAAGGGCAAGAGGGTTATTACTCTTGATCTCGCCCTGATGGTAGCGGGCACAAAATACCGCGGTCAGTTTGAGGAGAGGATCAAGACTGTTATGGATGAGATCAAGCGTTCGGAAAATATAATAGTGTTTATTGATGAATTACACACCTTGGTAGGCGCTGGCGGCGCTGAAGGCGCTATAGACGCATCTAATATATTAAAGCCCGCTTTGTCGCGCGGGGAGATACAATGTGTCGGTGCCACCACTTTGGATGAATACAGAAAATTTATAGAAAAGGATGCTGCGCTTGAGAGGCGCTTTCAGACGATCATGGTAGATCCTCCGAATGTACCGGAGACTATAGATATACTCAAGGGGTTAAGGGAAAGGTATGAATCCCATCATAAGATAAAGATTACCGATGACGCATTGTGTGCCGCGGCAAAGATGTCAGACAGATACATACCCGACAGATACCTGCCTGACAAGGCGATAGATCTTATTGATGAGGCGGGATCAAAGGCGCGTTTAAGCGTGATGACGGCCCCGGCAAGCCTTAAGAAGCTTGAGGATGATATCGAACAGTCTCGTAAAGAAAAAGAATCGGCTGTTAGGGCGCAGGATTTTGAAAAGGCGGCGAAATGCAGGGATCTTGAGCGGACGACGAAGATAGAACTTGAAAAACAGCGCAATCTCTGGAAAGAGAAAAGGACTGAACACGTCCCCAACATAGGCGAAGAAGAAATTGCATTCATAGTATCCAAGTGGACGGGCATACCGCTGATAAGGCTTGAACAGGGCGAGTCGGAACGGCTGCTTAATATGGAACAGGAGTTGCACAAGAAAGTGGTCGGCCAAGATGAGGCGATAAGATCAATCGCGCATGCCGTAAGGCGCTCCCGGGCGGGCATTAAAGACCCTAAAAGGCCTATAGGTTCTTTTGTATTCCTGGGACCGACGGGTGTCGGCAAGACACTGCTTGCAAAGGTGTTGGCGGATTTCATGTTCGGCGATGAGGACGCTGTAATACAGATAGATATGTCTGAATACATGGAAAAGTTCAATATATCGAGGCTTGTAGGCGCGCCTCCCGGATATGTGGGTTACGAGGAAGGCGGCCAGCTTACAGAAAAGGTCAGAAGAAGGCCCTATTCGGTTGTCCTGCTTGACGAGATAGAGAAGGCGCACCCGGATATCTTTAATATGCTGCTTCAGATATTTGAAGAAGGCAGGCTGACGGATAGTTTCGGCAGAAAGGTTGATTTCAAAAATACCATACTTATCATGACCTCCAATATCGGTGCCGACCTTTGGAAAAAGCAGGGTGCTTTGGGGTTTAAACCCAAGGATGAGGATATAACGTATAAGAATATCAAGGTCCAGCTTATGGATGAGATAAAAAAGTCCTTTAAACCCGAGTTTCTCAACAGGGTTGATGATATAATTATTTTCCACCCGCTTCTCAAGAGCCATCTTCAGGAGATACTCGAGATTGAAACGGCGCGGGTGGTCAAGCGTTTGTCGGAACATGATATTGATATAGAGTTGATGCCGGAGGCCAAGAGGTTTTTGATAGAAAAAGGTTTTGATGCCGTATATGGGGCTAGGCCCCTGAAAAGGATTATACAGACTTACCTTGAGGACCCTCTCGCGGAGGAGATAATAAAGGGCGGTTTCAAGGGTGCTAAAAAGATCAAGGTTGGTTTTTCAAGAGACCACCTTGTGTTTGATATGGCCTGATATCCGTCCGTGGAAGATGTCTTTTGAAAAGATCCCGCGGATCAAGGGTAAAACTATACTTATAAACATATTGATGGGTATATGGTATCTCGCAAAAAGTTATACGCGATAGTAATACCAGTATTTTTTTTACTGCTGATATGCCTGTTCATTGTCATATTTGCAAGCCTTGATAGATATAGGCGTGAATTCAAGGCCAATATTGAGGTTACATTTTCCAACATGACTGCCTCAAAGGTCAGTATCGAACGGATAAGCGGAAGCCCCTTGCGTAAAATATATTTTAAAGGGATGGTTTTCGATTTCGGCAGGTTCAAACTTGATTTTGATTCGGCAAGCCTCGAGTATTCATTGCTCGACATACTATCCAATAAGGCCCCCGCGGAAGGTGTCAAGGAGACTGTATTGTCCTTGAACAAAGGCTCGTTTATCCTTGAGAATAACGCCATTGTATCGCGAGGTATCAATGGTAAGATAAGATTGAGGCAGGGCAGGATATTGCTTGATGATATAATGTTTATTGTTTTTGATCAAGTATTGGGCTGTCTGAACGCGGAAATCGTAAATAACGTTGACCCTTGTCGCGTAGAACTTAACCTGGATATAAGGCCTGTTACCGGAAAAGAAGGCCTGATATTTAACAATATGAAGATACTCGTTACCGGGCCTATAGATAATTTGACTATCACGGCCAGGGCTGATATGAAAGAGAAGAGGGCCTTACATTTCAGGATGTATTCCATGTGCGACAAGGGCGTATTTACCTTAGGTTCAAGAGTAGGTATTGAAACTGGTAATGCTGACATAAATCATTTATTATCGATAGATGCCGTTATCGACCCTGCCAAACAACAGTTTAATGCTGTCCTCATGCCGAATGAAGGCATTATTTCGCTTAAGGGGGGTTACGATTATGAGGGTTCGTTATCGGTGGAATTTAAGAATCAGCAGCTGAAGGTTTTTGGCCAGGATTTTTCTAATGAGACGGATATTAGCCTTAAAACTGTTTTCAAGAACAACACGATATCCCATCTGTCGCTTGATATAGGCACACAGGCCAGCGTTGTTAACTACCAGCCGGTAAGCGAGATGGAGGCCTCTTTGATGTTGGAGCCTAAAAAATTCAGGATAATATATGTCAAAATAGGCGATACCGTCTCTGCCTCCGGCTCGTTTGAGATTGCCTCCAATGGTAAGATAGATCTTAATGTGATTTTCACGAATTTTGTGCTGGAGAATTTTTTAAGAGTGATTATTGAGAATAGGCCCGATATCTCCGGTGCCGTATCCGGCAGGATGGCTATTGGCGGCGCCTTGAATAATCCGTCTGTTAAGATACGGCTTACCGCGGAAAACGGCAATATCGGAGATATGGGTTACAAGAAAATGCTTGTCAACGCCGAAGGTATGTGGCCTTTTCTGAAGTTGACAGATTCCCGTATAACGCGTAAGGACCTGTCACTGATACTCAACGGTGAATTAGATATGAGGGACTTCGGTTCCGCGCGTTTCCTTGAAGACATCTCGGTTTCGACCACTGATAAAACTATTATCTGGGAGGGGTGGGATATAACCAGGATCGACGAGAGCAGGGATTTCCTGCTGCAGCGTTCTCTGGGCAACGGGATCAAACTTGGGTATAAAACGCATATAGAGGATGAAACAAGATATGAACCGGTTAAAGGCCGGGACGAATTCCAGCTTGAATATGATCTTCTTTATGAAGACAGCGTCCTCGAGTTCCGGGCGAAAGAGAGAGAGGAGTTCTTTGGCGTTAAGAAAAAATATAAATTTTAAATAGCAGACGGGTTCTAATATTATTCGTTTTTTCTTTATTAAAATAGCACAATCATATTTTAGATGTTATAATAAAACAACACAATGAATCACGAGTACATTTATAAAAGGTTTTTGGCCAGGCTTGCTTCGCTGCTGCATTATACGGGCGGGGTGGTAGTCTTGTTTTTAGAGGCTGTTTTTTGGGCCTTTATACCGCCGTATCGTAAGAGGCAGATAATCGAGCAGATGTACAAGGTTGGTGTCAATTCTCTGCCTATTGTCCTGCTTACCTCTTTATTCACTGGCATGGTCCTGGCATTACAGAGCGCCTATCAGATGCAAAGGATATCCGCTCAGATGTATATTGCCAGTTTGGTCGCTCTTTCAATGATGCGCGAATTGGGGCCGGTTCTGACAGCGCTTGTTGTTGCAGGAAGGGTCGGAGCCGCGATAACCGCTGAATTGGGAACAATGAAGGTTACAGAGCAAATAGATGCCCTTGAGACCCTTGCCACAAATCCTGTAAAATACCTTGTTGTACCCAGGTTCGCGGCCCTTGTTATTATGCTGCCTCTTTTGACAGTTTACGCTGTATTTATCGGTATTATCGGAGGATATATCGTGGGAGTCTTTAAACTGCATATAGGTTCCAGCATGTATATCAACATGACGACAAACCCTTTAGGGATTAAGGATCTTTATACGGGACTTTTGAAGAGTGTTGTCTTCGCGATAATTATCGCGATTGTGAGCTGTTATGACGGTTTTCGCACTTCAGGCGGGGCTGAAGGGGTTGGCCGTTCAACTACACATAGCGTTGTCACGTCTTTTATATTGATCATTGCCGCTGATTGCCTGTTTACGGCATTATTTTATTTTATAGGACGTTAGGGAGAAGGAATGATAGACGCGATAAATCTGTGTAAGACGTTTTCAGGCAAACAAGTCCTCAAAGGTCTTAACCTTATGATAGATACCGGGATTACCCAGGTTATTATAGGCCGTTCAGGGTGTGGTAAAAGTGTATTTTTAAAGCATATTATAGGCATAGTAAGGCCTGACTCGGGCCAGGTTATTATCGATGGAAAAGATATAACAAAAATGACGAGCAAGGAATTAAACAAGTTAAGATTAAGTTTCGGTATGTTATTTCAGGCGGCCGCTCTTTTTGATTCCTTGACGGTAGCCGAGAATGTCGGTTTCAACCTGATTGAGCACACGGACCTTGACAAGATTACGATATATAAAAGGGTAAAGGAAGCCCTGTCTTTAGTCGGACTTTATGGGGCCGAGGACCTTATGCCCTCGGAGCTTTCGGGGGGTATGCAAAAACGCGTGGGGCTTGCCAGGGCGATATGCATACGTCCTAAGATTATTTTATACGATGAGCCGACTACAGGCGTTGATCCTATTATGGCCGACGCGATCAATGACCTTATTAGGATGCTGCATGACAGATTAGAGGTTACCTCTGTTGTTGTGACCCATGATATGGTCAGCGCTTATAAGATCGCCAGTGATATTGCCATGCTTTATGACGGCAGAATAATCCAAAGGGGCAGCCCTGAAGAGATAAAAAATACCAATGACCCTATAGTGAAGCAATTCATATCAGGGGCATCTAAAGGTCCTATTACAGATGGACAGCACTCGGATCATAAAATATAATAGTATGGAACTGGAGGCGGCATGAAATCCTTGGAGTTTAATGTGAAGGTAGGGCTTTTTATATTGATCGGGCTTATTATACTTACGGTTATCACGTTTTCGATAAGTGACTTCTTTTTTAAACCGGGGTATAATATTTTTGTGGAACTGGGTTTTGCCAATGGCATACAGCCGTCCGCGCCCGTCAGGCTTGCCGGGATAAGCGTTGGGGAGGTCAAGGAATCGGGTGTGTTCAAAGACGGCAACGGCAAGACAATGGTAAGATTGAGGTTATGGCTGACTAATGATGCGAAGGTCGAAGAAGACGCCCAAGTCATTATAAACACATTGGGTTTGATCGGAGAAAAGTATGTTGAGATTATACCAGGCACCCCGGGTTCGTTGCTTGTGCGGGATTGCGGCGTTATGAGAGGCCATGACTCTGTCTCTGTCGAGCAGATAACCAAGAAGGGTTACGAGATAGCGCTTAAACTGGAGCGGGCTATTGACGATATGGCAGAGGTATTGGCGCAGGTCAAAAGCGGTCACGGTACAGTGGGAAAATTAATATATGATGAGACCATATACAATGAAACTGAGATCATGGTCAAGGACCTAAGGGCCCATCCGTGGAAACTATTGGGCGGCCCGGG
>JBAZLY010000007.1:0-47383 GCA_041650035.1 Candidatus Omnitrophota bacterium
TCTTGTCGTTTCTGCGCACATCCCTGCTCAGCGTCTCGATCTTGATCCCCTGCTCTTGCAAAAATTTAATCCCTTGAGCGTATTCCTTGTCCTTACCGCTAAGCTCAAGCACCATACGCCCGTTTTCATTCGGTGTGATCTTTGCCTGCAATATGTTAAAGACCAGATTATAGTCCTTGACAAGATGATAGGCAATAGGCTTATCAATAAGCTGAAGCGGAAAATGCAAGACTATCCTTTTCTTTTTCATCTGTTTTGTCTTTCTAAAAAAATAGCTTTGACTCGCACGGTTAATTTATTATAACAGAATATGGTCAAATATCAAGTAATTTACGCCGGGGGTGAGGGAGATGCGGAAGGAAGGCGCGCGGCTAATGCACAAGCCTTATATTTCCCCATGCCCCTAATCTACCGTTTACCACAATCAATATCCCCCTAATACCTTTTAACGCCCTGCCAAACCTGATAACCCTGACGATATCTTTTTCTGTTTTGACCGAATTGCATAAGGCCGTAGCACATGCATCAGCCAAAGGCGCGGATGGTGATATCACAACAACCGCGTCTGCCTTGCCAAAACTAAGGCTATGCCCTATGGTCGAGCTGGATGTGCATATGCCGCATGGGGTATCTTCAGGTTCTATCCGAAGAGCTAATTTGTCCTTAAACACCGACGCGCATCCGGTATGTATCCCTATTGTCCGGCTTTTGCCGGATAATATAAAAATATCCCCTCCGTTTTCTACTATGACCTGGGGGCTAAAACGTGAAAGCCTTTTTCCCACAGCCTCCGCTACCGCGCCGGCAACCGAGGCCATCGGCCCTACATCGCAAGGCCATGAGGCCTTCACCATATCCTTTATAATAGCGGGGGCATCCTTGCCGCACAAAACAGGTCTTAGTGCCGCGGCAAATATATGGTTGGCCTGTATATAATCTTTTATGTCTGAACGAAGCTCTGTCACAATATCGACAGCCTCTTTCGACAGGTCCTTGCCGGCACTAATAAGAACGTCGGTTTCATCTACCGCAACCCTGAAACTTACAAGATCGTCGGAGACGGCCTCTTTTCTGTAAGTACGCGGCTGATATCGATTATATGGATATGTATTAGGCATCCTAATGATAACTAATGTTGGACGTCTCTGCCAGGCGCCGGTAATGCTGGCAAGTTCACTTAACAACAGCAGGTTTACCCATAACAATTCTAACATGGTGACGTTTTTCATCACCAAAAGCGGGAATGATATTGGACTTCTGTTTTTTTCCATCCACGGTAACCTCTGCTATGCCAAAGGACACATACCTCGGATTTAAGACCTCTATGGTATAATAAGCGCTGCGGAATGTCCGTCTTACCTTGAAAAGTTTCCATCTATTGGGTATACATGGGGATATCAATAGACCTTCGGGCACAGGCCTTATGCCAAGTATCTGCTCAACCATGACCTTAAACATCCAATACCCGCCCCTGTTATACCACGGACAACCTGCCCTGCCGCTTGTTTGGGCCTCTGGACCGTCAATATATTCGCATGAAACAAAAGGTTCGAGTTTATATATGTCAGACTTGTGGGATCTATCAACCGGATCGATCCTGGTATATACATTCCAGGCATTGTTGCCATTGCCAAGAAGCGTCTCTGCCCAAATAGCCCAACACGATGATTCTATGCCGACCCCGCCGTTCTGCATTACCGAAGCGGGCAGCATGCTGATCGTGCCTGACTCTTTATCATATTCCTTAAAGCACGGCGACATTGTAACCGGACCATGGTCTCTGTAAAGCTGCGTCCTTGTCATGTCCATAAGAGAGGCGGCGCTATCCTGCGATTCACACAATCCTGATATTACAGCCCATGTCTGCGTATCAAGAAAAAGCCGGGCATTCCTGCCTTTTGAGACCCCTATCCCTTCTCCATTGGCGGAGACCGCGCCAATAAACCTATCCTTATCAAAAAAAGACTTCCTTACCTTTTCAACCAGCCTCTTATACCTGACCTCATAATCAGAGGCTAATTGCCGTTCTTTTTTCATTCGGCATAATTGGATAAACTGGGGTAATAGATATATCAGGAATTGGGCGAGCCAGACTGACTCGCATCTGCCCGAATCAGAGAAGGAATCCAGGGCATCCATATGGTCCCCAGGATATATAGGGAAAAGCCCGCGCTTGCCCGATAACTCCAATGCCCTTTCGATCGCTATCCTGCAATGGGTGAAAATATTCTTTTTAGAGCTGTCCTGAAACTTCGCGTCTTCATCCAAAAAGGATAGCTCATTCGTCTCTTTCAGATATTCGCATACGCCATAAACCAGCCAAAGAGGGGCCTCGACAGAATCCGACCTTATACCTTTACGAATTATAGTTTCCCAAACACCGACGACAGAACCGTTTTCAAACTGCATTTCAGCGCAATCCAGCAGAAGCTGGCGCATATATTTTGGATGAACTGATAGCAGGGTCAGGCCATTTATGATATTATCCTTGAAGACGGCTTTGCCTGAAGGGTTGTATACCGAACCTAAGGCTGACAGGCCTGCCGATATAGACTGGTATCTGAGCCATTTGTTTGTCAATATATTGGCGCCTTCATCAGGCGTAGTTATATGAAGACTCGAAAACCTCACGGTCCACCTATGCCCTGTCCTTGAAAACTCCTCTTCAACATTCTTAATATCTTTATATTTTTTTATGATCCTCTCCGCGTCCGGCCTTTGAGCGCACTTCCCCAGAATAAATATCAGTTCCCCCTCTCCGTTAGGGGCGAGCTCCATCTCTGTGTGCAACGATGCCGCGGGATCATTATAACGACCCTGTTCATTAAAACACATGCCTTTCTCTACGCATCTTGGTCTTGACACATCCCTGTAAGAGCCGAGAAAAAAATCCCTTCCACAGGTAAACGTCTCAACCTTGCTGTTTACGGAATGGAAAGCATATTCACCATCAGGGGTTTTCGCCAATATCGATGAAAGGCGCTCATCATATATTGTATCGACAAAAAACTTATCGTATTCCCTGTTGCCCGACGGCTTACCGAAATCCCATTCCAGGTAGCTGAACACGCTCAAAAACCGCGCCTGTTGCGTTGCGTTCTTTATCCTCATCTGCCATACCTCAACAGGCTCGTCTGCGCTTACATAATAAATAAGGCTTGAGATTATGCCATTGTTCTTTGAACTGATATTCGTGTAACCTATGCCATGTCTTACTTCATAGAATTCCGGCTTCTTACACACAGGCTTCCAGGTAGCAGACCAATAATCCTGGGTCTGGTTATCCCTTAAATATATAAATTTTCCGAAATTTTCGCTTATATTATCCTGGCACCACCTTGTTATCCTGTTGGAAAGGCCCGCCCGAAAACTCATACCGCAGCCTGATTGGGATATTATCATCCCATAGTCACCGTTGGTGAGTATATTCGACCAAGGGGCCGGGGTCTCAGGCGTATTCACCACAAATTCCGACCCATCGAACAAAAAGAACCCATACCTGGTACGAAATATTTCTTTTATGCGGCCCAGCGGGAGCAGCAACCGCGCCATCGGCGTCTCCTTTTTTGCCTTCTTCAGAACCGCTAAACGCCTGCCGGATTTTTCCTTGCGGGGTTTTGGCTGTTTCTTTTTGGCCGGTTTTTTTATATTCTTAACAGACTTGGGACGTTTCCCTTTCTTTGGCATGTCTCCTCCCGTAATAAGTGCAGGTATATGCTGGGCCGCGCGCATGAGCATAGGCGCCGGCACATGCAAAAACATCAATAGATCAAATAACTATATTCACCAGTTTTTTCGCGACAACAATAACCTTCTTCACGCAGGCGGACTTGATATACCCATTAACCTTGCTATCCGCAAGCGCCGCGGCCTTAACCTGTTCCTCGGACGCCGTGTCATCAACCTCAATCTTAGCCCGCAGTTTTCCGTTAACCATCACAGGGAGCACGAGGCTCTCCTCTCTGGCCTTAGACTCACTATAAACCGGCCATGGCTGGCTAAAGATACTCGGCCTATTACCCAACCTCTGCCATAACTCTTCGGCTACATGCGGGACAAAAGGCGATAACAGGAGAACGGTATTGGTGACCGCCTCTTTCGCGTAATACGTATCACCGTTTTCCACGGCGGTATACACCCGGTTGACAAGCTCCATGACGGCGCTTATGGCTGTATTGAACTTAAAATCCACCTCGATATCCCTCGTGACCTTCTTTATGGTCTGATGCATCTTGCGCTCAAGTATTCTATCTCCGGGACCCGGGCCGTTTTTGCCACGCTCGGTATCATTGACCCGCGACGTTAATTTCCATAAGCGACCCAAAAACCTGTAAGCGCCTTCCACGGCCCTGTCATTCCATTCAGCGTCTTTTTCGGGAGGGCCTATAAACAAGGTATAAAGCCTTACCGTGTCAGCTCCGTATTTTATTATCAGCTCATCGGGGGACACAACATTGCCCTTTGATTTCGACATCTTTGCGCCATCTTTTATTATCATACCCTGTGTAAAAAGGGCCCTAAAGGGCTCTTTAAACCCCACAAATCCTAAATCAGCCAACACCTTGGTAATAAACCTGGAATACAAAAGATGCAGTATGGCATGCTCAACGCCGCCTATATATTGATCAACAGGGAGCCACTTATCAACAATATCCTTATCGAATGCGCTGTCACCATTTTTAGGAGATAGATAACGCAGGAAATACCAGCTTGAATCAACAAATGTATCCATCGTGTCGGTTTCGCGTAAGGCCTTTTTTCCGCACTTGGGGCATTTTGTATTTACAAAATCCTCGACACCGGACAGAGGCGACTTTCCATGAGGCTTAAAATCCACCTTATCGGGCAGCAATACCGGCAGGTCCTCTTCAGGCACAGCCACAACGCCGCACTTATCACAATATACAATGGGTATAGGCGCGCCCCAGTAACGCTGCCTTGATATCAGCCAATCCCTTAATTTAAAATGAACGGATCTGCGGCCAATACCTTCAACCTCCATCCAGCCGGCAATCTTGCCAGCGGCCGACTTATTGGGTAAGGTATTAAACTGACCGGAATTGATCATAACCCCGTCTTCAATGTAAGCAACATTCATACCAGGCTGCGCGGCGCTGGGCGCGCGCGGGTCATCTATCACAACCCTGACATCTAAATGATATTTTTTCGCGAAATCGAAATCTCTCTGATCGTGCGCGGGCACAGCCATAACAGCCCCTGTACCGTATTCCATGAACACGTAATTGGCTATCCACAGAGGTATCCTGTTTTTATTGACAGGGTTGATAACATAGCGGCCTGTAAATATGCCTTTCTTTTCCGATTCGTCCGAGAAGCGCGACATCCTGGACTGCGCCTTAGCTGAATTTATAAACTTAAGTATATCCTGTTCCCCGGCGCTATTTTTAATCAGTCTTGGCACGTCCGGATGTTCAGGGGCAATAACCATATATGTGGCGCCAAAAATAGTATCAACCCTTGTGGTAAAACAGGTAATATTAAAATCTTCACCCTCGACCGGAAAATCAATATCAACGCCTTCACTCTTGCCTATCCAATTAGCCTGCATTGTCTTTACCCTTTCAGGCCAAGACTTAAGGCCCGTGAGGTCATCCAAAATCTGCTGGGCATAATCCGTTATCTTAAAAAACCATTGCTCCAGATCTTTATCAACAACCCGGCTGTCACAGCGTTCGCAAAGATTGTTTACAACCTGCTCGTTGGCAAGCACGGTATTGCATGAAGGACACCAATTTACCGCCGCCTTTTTCCTGTAGGCAAGCCCCTTCTTAAACAATTTCAGGAATATCCACTGTGTCCATTTATAATAATCGGGCAGACACGATGTCACCTCACGCGTCCAATCGTAGCCCACACCCCAGCGGGAGAGCTGACTTTTCATAGCGGTAATATTATTAAGCGTTGACTCTTTCGGGTGTAAGCCTCCCTTGATAGCGGCATTTTCAGCCGGTAAACCGAAGGCATCCCAACCCATCGGAGCAAGTACATTATAGCCCTTCATGATCTTATAACGGGCTATGGCGTCACCTATGATATAATTCCTGCCGTGGCCGACATGCAGCTTACCCGAGGGATAGGGAAACATTACAAGACAATAATATTTATCCCTGCGGCTTTTAGGGTCCATATGGAAAAGGCCGGTGCCAAGCCAATAAGCCTGCCATTTTTTTTCAATATCTTCAAACGGGTATAATTTTTCTTTCATATTATCTCTTTCCCGGATAAACCCATATTATTTCTTGTTCGGACGAGCGCGCAAGGATGGATAAACAAAAAGGCAAATAAGTTGAACATTGACAATCCAACCCATTAGTGCTATAATTTTTCCCCATATGGGGCTGTAGCTCAGCTGGGAGAGCGCTTGCATGGCATGCAAGAGGTCAGGGGTTCAATCCCCCTCAGCTCCACCAACCAATCTAAATTACCTGCCGTTTATTTGCTTATATTAAGACATAATATACAAAAAGTCAAGGTATAATAGGTGGTTATTACTCACAAAATCTGGGTATTTTTTATGTAATATATTTATGCTAAACAAGTTACAAGAAATATTTAATTAAATTCCCGATACCTGTTTTATCCGGGCCGAGGGATGCAATGTAATGTCAACCCCCTTTTACGCAAAAGGGGTCAAAAGTCCATCATTAATTCACTTGACTTGCCAAAGAAGTGAATATAAAATATCATTAAATAAACTACTGCCGAGATGGCGGAACTGGCATACGCGTCGGTCTCAAAAACCGATGATCGCAAGGTCATGTGGGTTCAATTCCCACTCTCGGCACCATATATTGCAAAAGCACTTTAAAAAATGCGAATACGCGCATGGGCGGTATTATGGATCATAAAACGCCTCCGCGTAAAATAATGGGGGATATCAATGAAAAAGAAAATATTGGGCCTGGTGGGAACACTGGAGGTAGAGCTTAAAGGCACTGATGACATTGCCGTACTTGAGCTTTCCGGCCAGATAGACAGCTACACATCCGAGGTCATTACAAATATTATAGACTCCCATATAAATAAAGGTAACCTCAAGATCATAGTAGACCTTACCAATATCGATTACCTGGACAGTGCCGGTTTGGGGGCCTTTATAAACGCGAAAACTAAACTTGGAGCAAGCAAGGGCGAACTCCGTCTGGTGGGGCTTAAAGGAAAAGCAAAAGAGGTTTTTGATCTGGCATGCCTTACAGATTTTTTCAAGGTATTTGAAAGCCGGGAACAGGCATTCGAAAACTTCTAAAATCTTGCCCTTACACCGGCCAAATATTTCCTGCCGGGCAAGGGATTATCCGCTATATCCCAATACGCCTTATTAAGCATATTGTCAACCGTCAAAAACAAACTCACATCGCGGCTTAGATCGTAATTTATACCGCAGCCCGCCAAAAGATAGCTATTATAATCTTTTTTATTTTTATAGATTATATCCACTCTCTGAACACCAAAAGGCAGGGACAGCTCTATCTTCGCGGACAATTTATGCTCGTTACGGTCCGTCGCATATCTTAAGATGTAACCCTTTGGGTTTGTAATATCGGAACTAGTATAAGAATATCCTGTTTTTATCCTTAAAAACCCCGCGGTAACCACCTGGAGCAGGCCCTCGAACCCCAGTGTCTTAACCTCTACTATGTTTTCCGCCCGAAAGACTTCATCCGCGCTATCATGTTTGACCCAATCTATCATGTTGTCCACATCCCTGTTAAAAACCGTGACTGACAAACCGATATTATCTGACCCCGGCGTAATATCAAAACCAGCTTCATAATTTACCGCGCTTTCAGGCGATAAACCCCTGTTGCCGATACTAACCGCATCTTCATAATTTAATTGCGTGTAATCAGGGGTCGCCAAAGACCTTGACACGCCGGCCCTGATCTTGACAAAGTCATAAGGCCTTACGTATATACCGGCTTGCGGAAGAACGTGGGTATTAAAATCCGAATAATCGTCCGCACGAACGGACAAGTCAAAACCTGCCGCGGGATTTTGATGGGCCTTCCACGATAAGGCATAGGAACTTCTAACGCGAGAGTCTTTGCCAAGTCTCGTGCTCTTAATGGACTGTCCGCAAATATCTATTAAAAAAACTATGCTGCCTATGCTTTTAAGGATTGCCTCCGACTCAACCATAACCCCTGATACCCCTGTGGCATGATGATTAATATAGAAATCCTGACGTTTCGTATCAAGCATAAATTTGTCGTAATACCTCCTGTGATACAGACTTGGCCGGATTTTAAAATTTCCAATCTCAACGATAGACTGCCAGTTCAAAAAGAATACGTTCGTCCATTCCCGTGAGTCATACGGCGCGTAAAAATTAGCCGCGCCGTATTCTTTTTCACCATAAGCCGCAAGGATATAATTAGATATCCTGTCACCAAACGGAAATACCGCTGAAGATGATACCGCAGACTGTTTGTAATCAGTGCCTTGCCTAAATCCCGCGGAAGATGACTGTTCTGCCGCGGCATTTAAGCCCTTGCCGTCTTTTGCAAAACAGGCATACACGCCGGCATTCTCTGTGCTATCCGAGCCGTAGCCAAAGAAAGCCCAGGACTCTGTATCGCGGGGCCTTTTGGCCTTTATGTTCACTGACCCCCCCATACCGCTCTGGGCCCAGGCCTGGGTTGACTGCCCCTTTACTAACTCGATATTTTCGACAGCAGGCTGGGGGAGAGGCAGGTCAAGATTGTGATGACCGGTCTGCGGATCATTTACGATCACCCCATTTATTGCCACTGACGCCTGACCCGCAATACACCCTCTTATATTCATGTCTGATTGTATCCCTGACACCCCGCGCCTTGATATATCAACACCCGGTTCCATGTCCAGTAAGGTATCGATACTTCTTGTTTCGCGCCAGCAGCAATTAACAATCCCTATATCACTGGCGGGGTTTTCATGGGCTGCATCTGCGCCTGAATCAATGTGAACCGTAATAGGGTCAAGCTCAATATCTTCGCAGGCGCAGATCCGGGGGTAAATTAAGGTCAAGGGTAGAGATATAAGGATAAGCAGGCAGGCCCTGAATAAGAATGAGTATCTCATAAGGGTATTATAAATATGCCGGGGGTAATGTCAACCATAATTAATAATATAGTTTACATTATTAATAAAAATCATCCCGGGCTGCTGTCAATTCTAATGATGGGGGAAAAACGATATTTTATCCTTTGACCTTCAAGACCATTATAGTAATATCATCATGTTGGGGGGCCTTTTTACGAAAACGCAGGATATCATTATAAATATTCTCAGTGATCTCTTTCGCGGTCAGGCCTTTATGCCTTGAAACGCTGTCCTTAAGTCTGTCTTCCCCGAACTCTTCCTTGCCCGGATTACGCGCCTCTGTAACACCATCTGTGTAGATCACAAATACATCCCCGGGCACCATAGGGACTTCGCCCCTGGAAAACTCCACCCCATTCATCACACCCAGTGCCATACCGCTACGTGCCGCTATTAGCAGCGTCTCACCCGTCTGCCTCGCGTGGACCACAGGCAGGTGTCCGGCATCAACTATAGAAAGCCTCATATCTCTTGAATTAATATTAAGATATGTTAAAGTTACAAATAACCCCGACGTGGATTCCGTGGCTATTTGATCATTAAGCGACGTGACCACCTTTACTGGATCCGGTTCGGTCTTGGCGTGAAACCTGAAATTACTGACCGTCATAGCCATAAATAGCGCCGCGGGCACACCTTTTCCCGAGACATCGCCAACCATAACCCCAAGGCTCTGGTCATCATTAGCTACGAAATCATAGAGATCACCTCCGATAGACTTGGCGGGTTCCATTCTAAACGATATATCAACAATATCCGCTTCAGGGGGAGATTGTTTTAAAAAACTCTGTTGTATCCGTTTCGCGATATCAAGGTCTCTCTGCATAAGGACCCTTTTATTTTGCTCAAGTATATATTGGTAAAATGTGCAGGAAAGGTAGACTCCTGCTATAAGTATGAGCGGGTAAAAAAGGTCTATCCAGATGTTAAAGAAGGCGAACAACACAAATGATAACGCGATAAACCCGAGAGCAATAAAAAAAGCCGATAGTATCTCTAATAAAGGCTTCAATTTGAATGCAGCGGCCGCTACAAGCCCCGACAGAATAATCAATATCAGGATATTGACCAGAGGATCAACCCTTACAATAAACTTTCTCAATAATATCGTATTGATCAGGTTGGCGTGAAGGCCGACCATGGGGTAGCGTTGCTGCAACGGTATAGGATTAAGGTCATGCGTGGCAACAGCGGTAAGACCAATAATACATATCTTGTCGCGAAGTTTGCCGAGGTCAATAGCGCCCTTCTCCCCCCGGCAATGATCCCTGTATGACGTAAGTATATCTATAAAAGAATAATGATCGAATGCCTCTCCCCATCGTCCCGCGTAATTTATGATCATTTGGCCGCGCGCGTCGATAGGTATCCTTAAACCGGGTCCGATCATCAGAAATTTTCCATTATCGAACTTGACATCTTTTATATCTATGGACAACATGTCGCAGACAACCAGCAGGGATATTTGCGGAACCAGCTTTTTGCCATAACCGACAAACAAAGGTACGCGTCTTCTTTTTCCGTCAATATCGGTGATAACATTTATATGGCCTACGCCGCGAGCCTTTTCAGACAGCTCCGGCATAGGCTCGGATTCAACAGCTAACGCGTCAGGAAACACGTCTGACGGCGGGCCGTCGCTCAAGCGCATGGCGAGGGGCAGATATACATTCCCGGACATCGATACCGATTCGGCAAGCTGGGAATCCGAAAACTGGTTGCTCCTTGTGCTAAATAATATATCAAATATTACCGCTTTTGCCCCGCACGCGGTAAGGGTATTGATCAGCCCCGCGTGGAATTTTCTGTCTATCGGCCACTGCCCTATCTTATCGATAGTATCCTGGGCGATCTCTATTATCACGATATCTGATAAGGCCTTCTGTCCGGGGCGGGCCCTAAAACGCAGGTCTAATGTGTAAAGCTCGAAGGTCTCAAACACGCGGAAATAGGAAGCCATCATCACACTGCTTAGTATGATAAAGACTATGAAACATCTTAAGGTCTTTCTGCTGATTCTGGTCTTTGGCATTAGAAAGAAATGTTTATCCCGGCAGTCATTATACTGCCTGAATATTCTTGGATAGGGTCATTAGAATAATTCTGGCGATAAGAATAATCCAGGTTGGCCGAACATGACGGCGACAACTGGTAGAACAGGCCTCCTCCAAGCATTATAATATTATCTTGTTCTTTTTTGTCAGGGTCTTTTATGGTCGTGCGCGATTTAAAATCCTTTCTCTGGTATCCGCCGTTTATAAGCACGGTTAATCTTGCGCTGACAGGATACGCGACGTAAAGGTTAACACGCTCCGAGTTGTAATCATAGTAATCAATATACTCGTCATTTGAATCATTGATAAAATAGGTGTTTTTCACCTTGACAAAAAGATTGTCTACATAGGCCGCGAATTCCGTGATAACGGTATTCCTGCAATCCTTTCGTGTTGAATCTATCTCGTTATCTAAACCGTCACGTATCTTTCTGGACTTATAATCATAAACCGTATATTGGTATATACCGCCTATATATGTCTTGCGGTCAATATAATACCTGATACCGGCAAAGGGCCCGTTAGAGGCAAGATCGGAATCCTTGCCTTTAAAGTAATCTATGAAATCTACACTATAACCCGCCTCTGTCTTCACTCTGTCCTGATGATAGTATTCAAAAGAAGCGGCCAACCGGTTGTCCATCATACTAACATCGGTAAACTCATGATATGTAATACCGGTAAAATCATATCTGGCCTTTACATCAAAATTATCGTTTATCCTATAGCGCAAAACTGCATCCGAGTTAAACTGATCGAAGAGATCTCCTTTTCGCTTTGAATCAAGATACACATTATTATCGTAACCTTCAAAAACGCCCACGTAGACATTATACGATAATTTATCCCGGATACTCAACGCACTTTTGGGGGCAGTTTTCGGGGGTATCTGATTGATATCTTTATGCTTTTCTCTTGTATCCTCGTCATCAGCACGCGAAGACACATCAGCCGCGCATAAGAGGCAGCAACACAGAAAAAGCGTTTTATATAAAACCTTGAGATTATTCCCCGTTACCGGTAATGCATGCGTCCCTGCCGCTGCCTCCCTCATTAAAAGACCCGCCCTCGTTTTCGCGATCGTCTTCTCTTCTCTGATGCTCATCACGTTCAAATATATTCTCCTTATTGTCGTCCCTGATATCATTCAGGCGTTCCTGCATTCCCTGAATAACGTCTATAGCGGCCGCGGCGGCGCCTGAACCTCCCGCACGCTTATCCCTAAGCCAATTGAGATACCCCCTTAAATCCTGCCTAAATTGCGACCAACTCTCCCTGTCAAGGTTCGACAGCGCGATAAGATCACCGGGCATTTCAAATCTGCCGATAACCCGCTTGAATCCGTTGCCAATAATAACGATCTCCGCCATTAATGTCCCGTCTGCATTCACGCCCCGGACATAGGCCATATCCTCAAAACAGGCAATGGTTGTATTATTGCCATCGGACTCGACCGACATACCGCTGCCTGAAACACCCGCGACGGCCGTAGGCGTACGCACCTGAAATGATGATGCCGATTCAACGCCTTCTATCAGAGCGAATATCTTGCCATTATGAAGTAACAGATGTTTTTCTCTGATATCAGCAATGCTCATTTCTGAATCCTGCGAAAGCGTTACCACATTCTTATCGGAAGTATCCAGAGCTATAGACGCCTCTGAATTAACCGACGTTCTTATCCTGTCGTTTTCTACCAACAGTGTGCCTTGACTTGCCGTCTGCCACGCGGTATCACCTGCCCTCTGGACATTGACTACCCCCTTAACTTGAAGTATATTCATACCCGACTCGGGCAAGGCACCGGAATAGGCGTTAAAGAAAAATGACGCCATCACAACAAATAAAATTAATAATCCCCGCTTCACGCATTACCCCTTTCTCTGATTAAAAAACTTTTATTTCTCCTTCCCCTTAACAAGTAATTTCCACGGGTTACGTTTTATATCATCCGTGAACTCTTCAAGATTATCGGTAGTCCTTCTAAGATTATTCATTATCTCGTCGATATTTCCCCTATTACCAGATACCGCGCTGTCCAGGTTCCTGGCAAGACTGCTTATATTCGTCATGGTGACCTTGGCAACCTCCATGACAGATCTTGCTTCGTCAATCACAGCCTCAATATCAATAGGGTCTTTGCCCTGGATAGTCACATCGTCTTTTAAAAATTCCGCGCCTGTATCCCCTGGGGTAAGCTCAATATACTTCTCACCCATAAGCCCCAACATGGTGACTGCCGCCTTGGCGCCTTCTTTTATTTTGGCGGTTTGCGCCAGTTCCAGCCTTACCAGGACCGCCGTGGATCCTTCTTTTCTATAAATAAGCTTGACGCTCTCCACCTTACCAACTTCAACACCCGCCAACCGGACAGTAGCGTCCTTTTCTATGCCGGAGACATTCGAGAATATCACATTAATATGATACGACTGCTGAAAGGGTTTGAAATTCCCCGCCATAATGGTAAGGCCTGCTAGAATACCAACGCATAACAAAACCACAAAACCTGTTTTAACCTCATTTGTGAACACCTTTGACATACCCATCTCCTTATTTTGTAAGCTCCTCTAAATATCCCTCTCCTGACCTAAAGAACTGAATAGGCCCATCGGGATTTCCTGTCACAAATTGTTTCACGCGCGGGTCATCGGAATTTTTCATCTCGCCAACCATGCCCTGCGCTATAACCTTGCCATCATACAGCATGACTACCCTATCAGCTATCGAAAAAACACTTTTCATGTCATGGGTTACAACAACCGATGTTATATGGAGTTTTTTGCTTAAGTCAAGTATAAGCTTGTCTATAACCCCTGCCACAATAGGGTCAAGCCCTGCTGTAGGCTCGTCATAAAAAACTATCTCGGGATCCATCGATATTGCCCTGGCCAGACCGACCCTCCTTCTCATGCCGCCTGAAAGTTCGCTCGGCATAAAATTCTCAAAACTGCGCAGACCGACAAGCTCGAGCTTCATCTTTACCATTATGTCAATTATATCGGGTGCAAGCCTGGTATGCTCCCTCAAGGCCAATGCTATATTCTCCTTTACCGTCATGGAATCATAAAGGGCGGCATTCTGGAAAACCATGCCATATATCTTTCTGATCTTATCAAATTCAGATTCATTAAGAGCGGTTATGTCCTTTCCTTTTATAATAACAGAACCGCTATCCGGCTTATGCGTGCCTATCATATGCCTCAATAAGGTAGACTTGCCGCAGCCGCTGCCACCCATAATTACCAGGGTTTCACCCTTATAGACCTTTAAATTAATACCGTTTAAAACCGTTCTCCCGTTAAAACTCTTAACCAGGTCCTTAACCTCTATTGATACTTCCTTATTTTCCATGTACATCTCCTAATACAGCGTACCTAAATATTCGCTTTTGGTAAACTAAAATTATAATTGTGGCCGCAAACCGCACAAATACGCGGGCAAGCCCATACGGCCGATGGCCTGCCGATCCATACCAGCTACATATTGCTGAAAAAGAATATACCGGTAAGAACGCAGTCGGCCAAAATAATCAGGATAAAACTGGCAACAACGCTTACTGTCGTTGAACGGCCAACGCCTTCGGCGCCACCCGACGTGTTAAGACCCATATAACAGCCTATGAGCGCTATAATAACTGCAAAGACAGCAGATTTTATCAAACCCGTATATATATCTTTAAGTTCTAAAAACTTAAATGTTATATTTATATACATGCCGGAATTTATTCCCACATTAAATACCCCGACAAGATATCCTCCAACCATACCTATCAGGTCGCTGAATATAGTCAGGCAGGGCAGCATTATCATCAGGGCCAAGACGCGCGGCACTACAAGAAATCTGACGGGATTCAGCGCCTGCGTCTGTAACGCCTCGATCTGTTCGGTTACCTTCATGCTACCGAGTTCGGCGGTTATCGCCGCTCCAACCCTGCCGGCCACAACAAGCGCCGTAAGGACAGGGCCCATCTCTCTCGCCATAGCGACAGCGACAAGACTGGCAACATACATCTCCGCGCCAAGCTGGGAAAGCTGATAGGCGCTTTGCATGGCAAGTACTATCCCTGTGAAAAACGCCACAAAAAATACTATAAGCAGGCTATTCACGCCGCTGAACACCATTTGTTCAAATATGTTCTTTCGAGAGGAGGCCTTGCGCATGAAGGGACCGGCGACCATCCAGAAAAGAGTCTGGCCAAGCAAGGCAAAAACCCCCCCCACCTGGGATAATATTGATAAAACAATCTTGCCTAAAGCTCCGATCATATTCAGCATTTTTCCTCTTTCTTTTTTTAAAATCCGGATATCGCGTCTTCCGCGGCATCAAAGATTTCAAAAAGTTTTTCAAGCTTAGTTATCTCAAAAAGGCTCTTGACCTTTGGGGCAAGATTGGATATGCGCAGCCTGCCGCCATATGACCTGGTCTTCTTAAGCATCTCCACAAGTGTTGCCAGGCCTGAACTATCCACATAGGGAACGCCGCTTAGATTCACCAACACCTTCATCATTTTACCCTTCAAACCCTTCTCAAAAAACTCTCTGACCTCCGGTGAAGAATTAATATCTATGTCACCGCTAATCTCATAGGTGGTTATACCATCGATTTCTTTTTGCGATATGCGCATTGATATTCCCCCTTATTGTTGTTTTAAAGATTTAACCATGGTAATACGGTTGCCGCGTTTATTAAATTTAAGCTCATCCATGAGATACCTGATAAGGAAAACCCCCCTGCCGCCGCCCTTTAATATGTTCTCATCCAAGGTAGGATCCGGCACGGAACCGATATCAAAACCGTTCCCGCTATCTTCAACCGACAGGAATATCCTTGAGTCTCTATAATCAAAATCCACGCGGACATTTTTTTCTTTATCAAATTTATTGCCGTATTTTATCGCGTTGATAAGCGCCTCTTCCAGGCAAAGCCTTATATCAAAAACATCTGATTCGCGCGCCCCTGCCTGTTCGAGCATAGACCTGACCTGGTCAACAACCTGTTTTATCCTGTCTAAATCACTCTCTATAATAATTGTTTTATTCATGCAAAACTCAATGCCTCCGGTCAGCGCGGGATATCCGGATCTATGAATTTACCTATACGCCTGAATTTTTCATAACGCGCCTTAAGCATATCATCTTTACTGACAGACGACATGTCTTTGATACTGCCCAATATGATACGTTTTATATTTTCAGCGGTCAATTGAGGATTGCGATGCGCCCCGCCAACCGGCTCCGGCACAATATTGTCTATAATACCGAAATTAAGCAAATCCTGCGCCGTCAGCTTGAGCGCCTTTGCCGCCTCATCTGATCTTGCCCTGTCCTTCCATAGTATAGCGGCACACCCTTCCGGGGATATGACTGAATAATACGAATTCTGCAAGACGCATACCCGGTCGCCTACACCGATGCCAAGGGCCCCGCCGCTGCCTCCCTCACCGATGACAAAGACTATGATAGGAACGCCTATGCCTATCATCTCCCGCAAATTATACGCTATGGCCTCTGCCTGACCCCTCTCTTCAGCTCCTATGCCGGGATATGCCCCGGGGGTATCGATAAAGGTAACTATCGGGATATCTAATTTTTCCGCTATCCTCATGACCCTTATCGCCTTCCTATAACCTTCCGGGTTTGCGCTGCCAAAATTCCTTTTTAGATTTTCATTGGTATCACGGCCTTTCTGATGGCCTATAATGCAGATCTTGCGCCCGTCAATCCTGGCCAGGCCGCATATCATAGCCTTATCGTCGGAAAAAGCCCTGTCGCCATGGAGCTCCACAAAGTCATGCATAATAATCCCGATATAATCAAGCGTATAGGGCCGTTGGGGATGGCGAGCTATCTGCACCCTTTGCCAAGGAGTCAGGTTTTCAAATATCTCCTGTTTCAGCTTCCCGAGCTTTTGGTTGAGCCTTTCTATCTCTGAGTGGAGATTTATATTTTCGGAACTCGTGAACTTTTTCAGCTCTTCTATTTTTCTTTCGAGTTCTAAGATTGGTTTTTCAAATCCAAGACCGATTACGCTCATTGATAACGCCTTTATTCTATAATGGTTACTGATGTGCCTGCCGGAATAATACTATACAGCTCCTCCACGTCCTCATTACGCATCCTCACACAGCCTTCGGTAGCCTGATAGCCTATGCTTTCAGGCTCCGTAGTGCCGTGTATACCGTAACCTGACTGCGGCGTGGTAAGGCCCATCCACCTTGTCCCGAGGACATTGCCGGGATCACCGGCAGGAACAGCTATCCCTTTATTATACCACACAGGGTCAACAAGTTTATCCTTAACCTGGAACACCCCGATCGGGGTGCAATTGTTCTTACCGGTAGCCACGTCATATGTCTTGATGACCTCGTCGCCCAAAAGCACGGTAAGCACACACTGGGTATTATCAACGATAACGGAAAAGGGCCGGCTCTGCACCTTAAGCGCAACGCCGGGAACTATTATATCGGATTTCAGGCTGTTGGTCTTTTTAATAAGTTCCACCGTGGTTGAAAACTTCCTGGCGATCTTCGATAGTGAATCACCGGAGGCTACAGTATACAATTCACTGCCGGGGACAATAATATTTGAAAACAAGATTGACATGTTAACGGAGGATATCTTTTTCTGAACATCGGCATAATCACAGAACCGGGAATACTCATTGATGATTTCATGATATATAGATTTTGCCTTAACGAAATTCCCGTCCTCATTACATATATCGGCTAACAGCGACACGGCCTCATAACCTTCTCTCTGCCCCTTGAACGAAGCGGCCATGCTCTCAAGTTCGGATATGGCCTCTGCTTTTTTGCTTGACGCCAAAAGCTCCCTTATCCGCTTTAATGCCCTGGACTCGCCGGCCGCGGAGGAATACGCGTTTTGAACAGGCCCCGGCGTTCTTTTATCCCGCGAAAGGTTAAACAATAATTTCACCGTCGTTAATAATAAAATGGCTGCAGCCGCGGATACACAAATACGTATTATATTTTTTTTCATTTTACCTTTTACCCCGATTTATATTTTTAAATATAAAAAATACGCCATAACAGCCCCAAGCGATGCTCCTGCCAGCACCTGAACCGGGGTATGCCCTATCAGTTCCGCAAGCCTCTCTTCCTTTATCGATCTGTTGGAATAGATATCCTCTATCATATTGTTCAATATCTCTGCCTGTTTTCCAATAGCGCGCCTCGCGCTCTGCGCATCAAACATAGTAACAATCGCAAATCCCAAGCCGATAGCGAACACGCCAGAGTCAAACCCGTAAGACATACCCAAGGCCACGGCAAGAGCCGACGTAGCGGCGCAATGCGAGCTCGGCATGCCGCCTGTGCCTATAAGCCACCTGAAGTCAAAACTCTTTTTCCTGACGGCAGATACGGCTATCTTAATGGACTGGGCGGTAAACCAGCATATAAGGGTTACAATGAATACCTTATTACACGCAATCTGAGTAATAAATCCCATGGTAGGCTAAAAAGATTTGCCGTAAAAATGCGTTATAATCTTGTTAATATTCACAGGGTCCGCGTCTAAAAGCTCGATGCCTGTGTCATAATAAGTCGCGGGCAATGCGTCGGTAGTTATATCAATTCGCCTGCTCCATATAACTATGCCGGCCAGCTTCAATTCATTATTATCGGATAGCGTTATGTGCACATCCAGCATGGTCTTCGGCAGAAGCCTTTCCTTGAGGGAAAGGCATATGCCGTTGCCGCTGATGTCTTTGCTTACCGTTTCTTTTAGTATCTTCGGCCTTGTCTTGACCTCATACGTAAGTTTTATAGGCAGGGATATTCTCTCATATAACCTGTTTTCCATATTATTTATATTCCTTATAGTAGTGTAATTATAGCATACGCGCTATATCAGGTAAAGAAAAAACCGGGGCTTTTTCAATCTTTTATTAAAATTAGATTTTTAGGCTTAGATCCCGGCGGGTAAACCCTATTTTATCAATGTCAACGCCTCTTGTCTGGTCTTGGCATTTTCCTTAAAAACCCCTCTTACTGCGCTGGTGACCGTAACAGCCCCCGGCTTTTTAACCCCTCGCATCGACATACACATATGTTCAGCCTCTATGACAACTAACACCCCCAGGGGCTTGAGTTTTTTCATAATAATATCGGCTATCTGGGTTGTAAGCCGCTCCTGGACCTGAAGCCTCTTGGAATAGACCTCTACGACCCTGGCAATCTTGCTTAAGCCCGTGACTCGGCCCTCTTTTGGTATATACGCCACATGGGCCCTGCCCACGAACGGAAGCAGATGGTGTTCGCAGACAGAATAAAGAGGTATGCCTTTTACCAATACTATCTCATTATGCTTTTCGCCCAAAATAACCTCGAGCTCTTTTTCCGCGTCCGCTTTAATACCGCTGAAAATTTCTTCATACATATCCGCAACCCTTTTTGGCGTATCAACAAGGTCTTCCCGCGACGGATCGTCACCTATTGCAAGTAGTATATCACCTACCGCCTTTTCAATTTTCTTCCTATCCATCCCCAACCCCCCGGTTATTTACCAACACAAAACCTGCTGAAGATCCGATCCAGCATATCATCCGTAAAAATTTCACCCGTGATAACGGCTAATGCTTCAGCCGCGTCTTTAATATCCATAAGGATAATATCAATCGGCCTTTTTTCATCAAAACCGCGCGCGGCAGACTCTAAAAAGTCCAATGCCCTTCTGGCGCAATCTACGTGCCTTGAATTGGATAAAAATATGTTCTCAACCGCCGGGCCAGCACCTAAAAGGGCCTTATACATGACGCCTTCAAGCCGGTCAAGGCCTGTTCCGTTCTTCGCGGATACCTCAAGAACTGTTTCTTTATCCAAATATTTTCTGCAATCGCCTATACTCAAACGCGGGTGAAGATCTGACTTGTTTAAAACGATTATCGCCTTTTTACCCTTCACGTGATCGATAAGACGGATATCCTCATCAGAAAGCCCGCGGCTTTTATCAATCACCAGCAGGATAATGTCCGCGTTGTCAATGCATCTCCTGCTCCTCTCAATGCTCGCCCGGGTAATCTCATCATCCGGATTCGCTACCCCCGCCGTATCAATTATCCTTAAGGGCACGCCTTTGATATTAAGTCTTTCCTCGATACTATCCCTTGTAGTCCCTGCAATGTCGGAGACAATGACTCTGTCGTGCCCCAGCAGACCGTTCATGAGGCTTGATTTTCCCGCATTGGGCCTGCCACAGATCACGCAGCAAGCCCCTTCGCGGAATATCATGCCTTTTTCAGACGCGGTCAAAAGCCCGGACAAGATAACCGAGGCTTTTTTCAAAAAACGCGCGGCGGAGGCGAAACATGGGACAGGTATCTCCTCTTCAGGAAAATTCACATCCGCCTCAAGGCATGCCGCCGCGTCTATAATAATCTGCCTGGCCGAACGTATCTTTAAAGATGCTTTACCTCTAAACTGGCTTTGGGCAATCTTTAGCCCTTCACTTGTGGTAGAGGCGATAATATCGCAAACAGCCTCGGCCTGCATAAGGTCTATCCTGCCGTTTAAAAAAGCCCTTTTTGTGAATTCGCCCGGGAACGCGAGACGGGCGCCATTTCTTAAAACCAAATCCAATATCCGCCCAAGACATGCTGACCCGCCGTGACAATTGATCTCTATTATATCTTCGCGGGTATAAGTAAACGGCCGGCGCATAACCGAAAGCAAAACCTCATCTACGACCGTATCTTTATCATATATATGGCCATAAAACATACTGTAGCCTGCCGCGTCGACAAGTTTAAGACCCTTCTTTTTACCCTTGAATACCTTATCGGCTATACCGATAGACAGCGGCCCGCTTAACCGTATTATCCCTATACCGCCTTTTCCCGGCGGCGTTGATATCGCGGCTATTGTATCTTCCAACAAATACCTCTCAACATCACTCATTCAATATCCTCAAGGCCTCTGAAACAAGAAACAAGGATCCCGTAATAACGATAACCCCTTTCATCGGCGTTATGGCGCCGGCTGTGCCAATGGCATCTATTAGATCATAACAGACAAAACCCTTCCGGAGATAAAGACCCGCCCCGCGGGCAAGTTCCGAAGCGGGTAAGGCCCTCGGGGTGTCCGCCTGGGTAAAGATTATATCTCGCGAAACCGGACATAAGATTTTTGCTATCCCGCGGTAGTCCTTGTCGGATGACACACCCAATATAAGGCATATATGCCTATCCCCAAAAATATCTTTTAAGGCGCCTTTAAGCGCCAGGGCAGACACGGCATTTTGAGCACCGTCTAAAACAACCGTGCGACGCTGAAAAAAACTCAAATGAAACCTACCAGGAAAATTAACCCCGGCAACCCCTTTCCTTATAGCAGCCTTCGTTATGTTAAGATCCAATCTGTCTCTGGCCGCCTCCGCCAGCGATACGGCAACAGCCGCATTCGCCGACTGGTAAAGGCCTATAAGCGGGCTATGCAATTTTTTATAAAAATCATACCTTGTCTTCAGATCAAAACACGTCCCCGACAATGATGTCTTCGCATTGCTTATAACAATATCCCTGCCTGCCAGGATTAGACGCGCGTTCTTTTTTGAGGCAACGCTTTTGACCACAAGTAATGCCTCCGATGGCTGTCTCGCGCAGACCACATAAGAATTATTGTGGATGATCCCGCATTTCTCACAGGCGATACTCTTAAGAGATGTCCCAAGCAAACGGGTATGGTCATAACTTATCGGTGTTATCGCTGATATCAGAGAACGCGCCGTATTTACGGCATCAAGCCTGCCCCCCAGGCCTACCTCTAAAACGGCTATCTTGACCTTTTTACGCCAAAAGTATAAAAACGCGGCGGCTGTTATAACTTCAAAATATGTAAGACGCTTCAAGCCGTGTCTGGCGGCAATATCCCTGATAACGGATACCTCTAATGAAAATTCCGAATCTGATATGTGCCTGCCGCCAACCCTTATCCTTTCATTGACGCGAAGCAGGTGCGGGGATATCAGTACCCCCGCCTGAACACCAGCTGAATTAAATATCGAACCAAGAATAGATACGGTCGAACCTTTACCCTTTGTCCCGGATACGGTTATTGTGGGATATTGCGTCTGCGGATTACCTAAAAAAGCAAGCAGGCTGAATATTCTGTTAAGATCATAAACCCTGCCATAATTATATGCGGTAAATTTTTCAAAATTGGCCAAAGAATCCAAATAACGAAGGGATTGAGCGAAGTCCATATATCCTCAATGCCTAAAATGACGTATCCCGGTAAGAACCATGGCTATATTACACCTATTGCAGACATCTATAATGAGCTCGTCGGCTTTTGACCCGCCGGGCTGGATAATTGAGGTTATGCCTGCGCTGGCGGCCATTTCTACAGCATCTTCTTTCGGAAAGAATGCGTCCGAGGCCAAGACAGAACCCGCCGAACGCTCACCAGACTTGTGTATGGCCATAAAAACAGAATCAACCCTGCTCATCTGCCCGGCTCCAATACCTACTGTCTTTGTCCCTCTAACCAAGACTATAGCGTTTGACCTGATAAACTTAACGGCCTTCCAGGCAAATATCAAAGCACGCACCTCATCAGGCGTGGGTTTTCTTTGCGTAACAATCTTAAGCTGACTCTGATCGATATCCTGGGCATCCCTCTGCTGGACAAGAAGCCCTCCGGTGATGTTCCTAAAGTGGAACTCATCTCTATCTTTAGTCTTGCTCATAGCATCTACGGAAAGCACGCGCATATTCTGTTTTGACATAAGCCTTGCCAGGGCATTCTGTTCATAACCCGGCGCTATCACGCATTCAACAAAACCGGCTGCCAAAACAGCTTCTGCGGTGCTCATATCCACTTTTCTGTTTAATCCTATAATACCGCCAAAAGCCGAAAGCGTATCAGTGCTAAGCGCATCTGAGAAAGCACCTGTAAGCGTGTCTGCCGCGGCCATACCGCAGGCAGTAGCATGCTTAATAATGCACGCGGCCGGTTCATCGAAGTCTTTTACCGCCTCATAAGCGGCATCAAGATCCATAATATTATTATACGAAAGCGCTTTTCCGTGTAGCTGCCTGGCATTTGATACAGACAGTTCCTTGGAAAAAGGTCTCTTATAAAAAGCCGCTTTTTGATGTTCGTTTTCTCCATAGCGAAGATCCTGTGCCTTATCGAGGGATAAGACAAGTTCATCCGGAAAAATTGATCCCTCCGCCTTTGGGGTATTCGGGACAAGCCTTTTCTTAAGATACGCCTTTATACAGCTATCATACTCCGCCGTAACGGAAAACGCGTCAACCGCCAGACCGGCAAGCGTATTATCGGTTATACAGCCTCCGCGCTCATCAAGCTCCTTGATAATCCGGTCATACTGCGAAGGGTTTGTAAGAACAGCTACTGAGCGGTAATTTTTTGCGGCGGAACGCAGCATGGATGGTCCGCCAATATCTATATTCTCTATAGCCTCTTCAAGCTTTATATCGGGTTTCAATATAGTTCTTTTAAACGGGTACAGATTTACGACTACCATATCAATCAACCCTATGTCATGAGCCTGCAGCTGGGCCATATGCCGGCTATGATGCCTTAAAGCAAGAAGACCTGCATGTATCTTTGGGTGCAATGTCTTTACTCTACCGTCAAGCATTTCGTTAAAACCGGTTATCTCATCTACCTGTTTTACGTTAATACCCAAAGAGGATATAAAGCGCGCGCTGCCCCCCGTAGATATTATCTCTACCTCTAAAGAGGAAAGCTTTTTCACAAGGGGTTCAAGATTTGTTTTGTCGGAAACACTTATCAGAACTCTTTTTATAGTCAGCATACAAAACTCCTGGACGCGGGCGTTTTTAAGATTAGTAATTATACCATACTATCCTAACGTAAATCAAAAGAAAAATATCGCCAATACCCTTGTCAGGCAGATTTAAAAATGTCCGGCAAAAAAAATGGATACAGCTAGAGGGTTACGAGACTTAATGAAGGAGTTTAAGCTTAAGGCGCAACAGACGTATCTTTTCGCGCAAAACAGATATATCGCCTTTTAGGACATCTGCTTGCCTCTGTTGGTCATCTATCTTTTCGCGCAATCTTGATGCGTCATCACGGGATTGATCCTGAATAACGTTACCGTTGTTCAATTTATTAAGATCCGATATCATTTTTCGCACAGCGGAAAGAGACGATTGTTTAAGCCTTAGCTCTGTTGATAATTCCATGACAGCATGCTTGATTTCAGATCTCTGCGGGTCAAGCTGAGCATTGAGCGATAGAATATGATCGGAGACAGCTTTTTTCGAAGATTGCAATTCTTTTTTAAGAATAAGGATCTTTGCCGCTATCTCGTCCGCATTCATATCCTGCTTTGAATTCAACAAGGCTATCTCTTCATCTAACTTCGCTCTTCTTTGCAATACCTCTTCGAAAGCAGGATCGGCATCCAAGACCTCCTGCCTGATCTCCGCATCCGATTTAAATTCAAACGGATATTGGCATCCGGAAACCGTCATCAGCACAATCAAAAAAATAAACACCCTATAAGCCATACCATTCCAATAATTAGATAAATTTTAACGGATATAAAACAGAGGCAGCTGCTAATATAAAGATAAACAGCTGCCCCTCATCTCCCTCACCGCTATTTCTTTTTTATATTGCTTATCATCTCTTCCATAGCCTTGGCCGCTATGTCCTTGCATCCCAGCCCAAATGCCAACCCGAGAGCCAGCCCTGCCGAGGCAAGCACGATATTTATGACATTTAGTATTACGCCCATTTGTATCTGAAGCTGTTGCATAGCCATTACAGCAGCGAAAACAATTACCGCCGACTGCGTCAATTGTCCCAACATCTTTGCCTGGGTTATGCCAGCATTGCTTGCGGCTGTCCTGACAACGGTGCTTAACAGCGTTGACACAAACATACCAAAGACAAGGATGAATACCGCTACGATTATATGCGGTATATAAACAACTATAGTATTCAAGACCTGAGCCGCGACAGTCCACTGCATGGCGTTTAAAGCGGCAATCATGACGATCAGTATAACTATCCAGTAGACAAGGACTCCTATCAGTTCGGATAAGGTGTATTTTATTCCGCCTTTTGCCAGGAAACTGCTGGTACCTGATTTTTCGGCAAGCGTATCAAGCCTCAACAGCTTAAAACTCCTTACGATAATATTTTCAATCAACTTCGCTATGAGCCAGCCGGCTATAAGAATAATCAGTAGTCCTACCATCTTGGGAATAAACGCGCCCACCCTAGTAAGCATTTCCCTTACTGACTCCATTATGACAAATGTCCAATCCATACCCGCACCTCCCTCAAATTGGCCAAATCTCTGATTACCGATCGGGAAACAACCTATGGCCAGGCCATTCCCAATATGTTTAATTTTAGCATAAGCATACTATGCTGTCAAAATAAAAATGGGGTTATGCCGCATTTTTAATCCGGCACAACCCCATAAGCAGTACCCGGGATTTAGTCCTTTTTATCTTTCTGTTTTTTGTCTTCCTTCTTCGACGCTATTGAGTCTTTTATCTCGGACACGCCTGCCACAACGGCAATGAGCCCGCCGAGGATAAGGATAAAAACTATCATGAACTGCAAACCCAAGACAATAGCCCTGGACCATGCGAAAAAAGCCAATATAAAACCTACTACCACTGCAACGGTACCACCTATGATACTCATTATTTTACCCATAGACAATGAACCTCCTTTTTTATTCACTTGTAAAAAAATTATATCATCAACCTAAAAAAAAGCAAGCAAAAAATACCTCTCTCAAGAAATTTAATGATATTAATAAAACAATAAGATTACAGGGTATGTACCAACTGCAGACGTTTCGATTTTCGTTCGGAACACTGTCCCTTTATTAAGACAGACAATACCCCCTACAGGGGACACTGTCGTGCTCATATTGGGGACAGTGGGGTGCTTAATTTTCAAAACGTCTGGGTATTGTCCTGGGTATTGTCTATATCTTTCAATCAAATCAGCCCTATTAACAGATATTTTTAAAAATTACCAGCCTGCAGCTCTTACGCCGCTATCAACGCGGCCAATGAGGCACGGTGCATATTCTCAGCCTGCTGATAATTGACAATGGCAGGGGCAGGAAGTTCATATATGCCTTCAATGAGGAATTTCCTTATATCATGCTCTTTGGCAGGCCTGCCAAAGAGCATGCTGTAAAAATTGTCCTTGTTCAAGGCGTTTGTTATATCAATTACCGTGTCCTCTTTGGCTGAAAGCAGTATCCTTGCTATACCGATATACGGGGCAAGCAGAAGCCCTGCCTCTATCTTTTGTTTATCAACATTAAGATAAAGGGCTTTCTCGTATCCTTCTATTCTCTTCCGGTCTGATATGATTATAAGACCTCTGCCTGTTAAATCATCCGTTGTCAGCTGGGACAACAGGCGTATTATACAACCATGGGCTTTCTCAAGGGCATCGTGCTGTACCGTGCCTTTTAGGAGGTATTTATTAAATATATGGCTGCCGGGAAGCATCTTATCGTCAATGGCAACAATGTGATTCTTCTCCTGGCCGGCATTATCTGCCAAAAATCCAGGACAGGATCTTATGAGCTCTGCCGATAGCTTAGACTGCAAGAGTATATGGGCAAGAACCGTATTATTATCATGGATAGCTTTATCTATGGCTGATAACAGGTTGTCCCGTGTAAGGGTATCAAGGTCATTAAGCTCAAGTATGCCGGCGGAGGAGGATTTTTCGCCTATGTCGGTATCAGGATCAGGAGCAAGTTTTTTCTTCGCGGTTTCAAGCATACTCGCTATATCAGGATCAAAGGTCTTAAATGCCGATACAACCTTTAAGGCCTCGGGGCCTAACACAGCACCTAAGCCCCTTAAGGCATCCTGCGTAACGAATACCGGACATCTTGGATCTGTTAGGTCTTTACTATATTTTAACAACTCCATATCTTTGGTTAATATCCCGATTCTTTTAATCTCCTCTATCGCGCGTGACCTGACAAACCAACTCTCGTGCCCTAACGCCTCTATCAAAACAGTGTTATTTTCAGGCAGCTGACCAGCAAGATCGGCTAAAACCTGGATAGCATCTTCACACGCCTCGTTATTACCTTTATCCAATACGTTCTTAAGAAGCGGAATGATTTCGGGCCCTAACCGCGAAAGGATTGACCTAACATAAAACCGCGCGTTACTGGCATAATTGCCGAGCTCTTTGATAATAAACGGCGCTGACGCTATGCCGATTTTAGTTAAAACATTGGCGGAATATGTCCTTATATATAAGTCATTTGTTTTTAAAGCGTTTGCAAGATCAGCGGCAGCAGACGGCCCCATTTTGACAAGCATATCGAATGCCCGCAAACGCAAATTACGGCTATTACCTCCCAAGGCCTGTATTAGCATAGGCACCGCTTTATTGCCGAGCCGAAAAAGTATATCAAAGGCCCTGTCACGCGCAATCGTATCTTCGCCTCCTAATTGCCTTATCAAATTTTCAATGTCAAACATCTTATCGGGCTGCAAGGAGGCATCTACTTCCGGCATGGCAAGCGTCTGCGTTAAATCCGCTACAACATTGCCTGCCGCGGCAGGCGCTCGCAGATATTGCATATCGTGATTGTTATCAGAAACCTGCGCGAAAACAATTGACGGGACAAGAAAAATAATGGCCATAACAAGATTTACCGCTTTAACAATAACAGCTTTTCTCATAATAACCCCCTTGTTAAAAAGCGCACAGCCCCAAAGCAATAACAGCATATCGTATAGTTTCCATAGATTTGATTGCTCAATTAATATTCCGCGCATTATAGCGCGCAAAACCCTGTCGAATGTAGTTGCGTATCCCTGCCGGTTAAACTGCGCCCCTTACGCCGCTGTCAGCATACGCGCATATCCGGCGTTAATTTGTTCCGCGCGCATTCCATAAAGGCTTGCTTCGTCGTTAACTCCCCTCGCTGACAAGACACCGCGCGTCACGGTAATTAATCCTGTCTAATTATAACCGATCCGGAAAATGACAACATTTTTTTATAAGCCATTTTCATAGTGCGACTCTTTTTTGTATTTTTTGGAATTACTGGCATATTTTACGTTTTGCCTGAAAGTAAAATATATCTTAATTTGACAATTACTAAATTGATTAAAAAAAATGGATTGACCTGCTGCTGATTATATCTTATTTTTCGAAAAACAGCATTTAAGATAGGATTTTTTATAGGCATATGTGATTGATACTTACTGGCGTATATTTTATAATAAAAGAAACTTATTGTCAAGAGATTAAAAGCTTTTTTTAAATCTTTTTTTAAAACTCTCAAGAAAAGGATTGACACGAAGAATCCTTTGATGATAATATCATTTGTTATATAATCTATTATAAAGGGGGGAAACATGTATAATTCTATCTATCTTTTAACGGAAAAAGAGGTTGTCAAGAATAGGTTCGCGGTATCGGCGATAGGGATAACTACGTTCACCCTGCTTACGTGGTTGGGGGCGTATATCTATATCCCCTTGGGCTTCACCCCCGTGCCAATAACCCTTCAGGAATTGTTTGTTTTTCTCTCAGGGGCATTATTGGGCAAAAGGCTCGGAGCGGTATCGCAAATAGCGTACCTGTGCGCTGGGATCGTGGGCATGCCGGTATTTTCAGCAAGCGGATTCGGGCTATCACATATAGCCGGGCCTACGGGAGGATACCTGCTGGGTTTTATCTTTTCGAGCTACCTTATAGGGCATATGATAAGAAAAAATACTTCTATCCTATCCATGTTAACCGCCTTTACGCTCGGGGCCAGCCTCATTTACGCGCTTGGAGCAGCATGGCTAGTGTTTGGCTTAAGATTCAGCATCAGGCAAGCGATAATTTTAGGCGTGGTTCCATTCATACCCGGATGTTTTATTAAGATAGCACTTGCGACATGCATTGCTAAAGGGTCGCTAAAACGTGTAAGGCAGATCTTCTGATTGGCGGGATAAAAACGGCTTATAATTTGTAACCTATTTTGCGCAAAAAATACCTTCTATCCTGTTTATCTTGTTCGGATTCCTTACCCTTTGGAGCATATCCGTCAACAACCCCTATAACAGCCTTTCCCTGTTCCATCTCGGCTATGATCACATCTACAGGGTTAGCCGTGGCGCAATGAATAGAGCAAACCTCGGGCACAGACTTGACAGCATGCATGAGATTAATAGGAAATGCCTCTTCAAAAATTATCATAAAGCTGTGGCCGGCGCCTATCATCATGGCATTATCTGAAGCGGCTAATTCCAGTTTCTTGTCATTTCCCGCTGAACGCACAAGACAGGGACCGGAGGCCTCACAAAAGGCTAAACCAAACCTTATGCCGGGAACAGAACCTATCAAAGCCTCATAGAGATCCTCGACCGTCTTAATAAAATGAGACTGGCCAAATATTATATTTGCGCCTTCAGGCTTGACAATCTTTACCCTTGTTATATTCATGGCCTGTCATTAAGCAACATGGCCGCGTAGCGCTTTGCAATACGCGGCCATGTTTCTCTAATCCTCGATTTTTATTGCCTCCACCGGACAGCTGGATACGATGTCATTGATGTCGCAACCACAATCCCCGTCTTTGACATGAGCCACGTTGTCCTCTCCTACCTCAAATTTATCAGGGCACATGCTCGCACATAAACCGCATCCCGTGCATAACGACTCATCAATACTGATGTTGGCCATATTACTCTCCTCCTTTTTGTTTATATACGATTTCCCGTTATCCGCGATATTATATCTGACGGTATATCATACCCGTTATACACGACTTTCCCGCGCGTATCCAGAACAATAAACGTAGGCACGCCGTGAATACCATATATATAAGCCATATCCCCCTTCAGATCCAATAACACCTCATAAGGCATTCCATGCCTTGCCTTGAACCTCGTAACCTTGCCGCTTGATTCGTTGACATAAACGGCAACAACCTTAAGACCTTTGTCTCTGCTGTCATTATCTATCCTTTTTAAATCAGGTATCACGGTCACGCAATGGGGGCACCACGTTGTGGTGAATACAAGCAAAACGTTCTGACCCAGGTAATCGGATAATAACACAGGCCGGCCTGACAAGTCCGTAAGGGTGGAGACGTCTGTTGCTTCAGCCTTTGACAAACCCTGATTTGAAGGGCCCGCGTATACGGCAATATATGACATGCCGCATACCATGCAAACCAGTAAAATTAGCCTAATCCCCAATTGTATCTTAATCAAAAAAGAGCTCCTGCTTTTATAAAAAAATACTCCGCGCATACTATAAGCACCGCCCCAAACACCTTTTTCGCTATATCAAGCCATTTTCCGGATTTTGGCAAAGACGCGGCCAGGCCTGTAAATGTCCCTATGATAAGTAATAAAAGGCCCATGCCAAGGGCGTATGTAAATAAAAGGCTTATGCCGAGAATAATGTTTTGCCTGCTTCCAACATATGTGAGCACGGCCCCTAATACAGGCGCTGTGCATGGCCCCATAATAAGTCCTGCCGATATACCGACCGCGAATGCCCTGAACAGACCTTGACCCTGCTTGGGCATAGCACTGGCTCTTGATAAGCCAGGTGACATTACGGCAAAAACATCCATCATGGAAAGCCCAAGCAGTAAAAAGACATTGCCTACAATTATATAAGTCCAGGGGTTGGAAGATATCTCTCCGAATACCCTACCGCCTAATGCCGCGACAGCGCCCAGGCAGGAATAAACAAATGCCATACCAAAAACGTAAAAAAGTGACAAGAGAAACGCCCTGCCCTTCGCGCGGGCAGAGCTGGCCCCAATAAACCCTACGGCTACGGGGATAACAGGATAAATGCACGGCGTGAGACTGGTGAGTATCCCGCCTAAGAAAACAACTATATAACTTATGACCGAGACATCCTTTATCGCGCTGTTTGAAAATGATATAAGTGATTCAATCATTATAGTGATACTATATCGCCTTTTTGGCCTAAAGAAAGCGCCAGAAGCATGTGCTCTCTAATAAGTCTGGTTAATAAAAAATTACGTCTTATGTGCATCCTGCCATTGTGCCCTAACCGCTTCGCGAAAGACGGGTTATTCAAGACCTGCCTTATCCTTAAGGCGGCACCTTCCACGCAATGGCAAAGCAGGCCGCTGTACATATTTTTTATCTGCAAGGGTATACCGCCTACGGCCGATGCCACAACAGGCTTTTCTTTCCAAAGGGCCTCCGTTACTGTAAGGGCGAAGCCTTCTTTAATAGATTTTTGAACTATAACGGATGAGGCCCGCTGTAACGCGTTTACCTCTATGTCATTGTTTTCAGGCTCGATAAGCAACACATGGACATCAGGCACGCCCTTAGCCTTTTCTTTTACCTCTTTAAGGACATCGGCTCCTTCAGGGTCATCCGCGGCGCTGTTGCCTATCAATACCAATTGCGCGTCAATATATCTCTTAACTAATTTAAACGCCTCAATAACACCTACAGGGTCTTTAAGATGGTCATATCTCGATACCTGCGATATGATGGGTTTTTGGCGATCTATGCCGTATTTGGAAAGTACTTTTAAAATCGTATCCTCCTCCATCGGCCTGCTCTTATCGCTCAACGGGTCTATGGCGGGGCATATCAGGAACTGCGGGATCTTTAAAGGCCTGGTAAATTTTGGGCTTGAGAATACGGAGGCATCATAACCTTCAATAAAAGCGGACAAAAAATCCCATACCCGTTCATCGGGAGAAGAGACGTCTATATGGCATCTCCATATCCATTTAACGTCTTTTGTCCTTTTCTTGTTTTGTATAAGGGCAATTGGCTGCGGGTCATGGACAAATACTATATCGCCGCATATCTTGGTTGATTTATTATACGCCTGGGCACTTTCTATATATATGTCAAAATCCTTATCGGATAACGCCTCGGACATACCGTGAAGGGCATTGTGGAATTTCTTAGTTACATTAAAGAAATCAGGATTGGCCTCTATCACATCCCACTCGATATCTACGCCCAATTCCCTCATTAGCGGCACCACCCGGGACAGCATTTCAGCCACGCCTCCGCCGGAGCGGGTAGAATTGATATGCTGTATCTTCCTGCCCTTGAGCCTTGAGGCCAAAAACCTAAGCTCCTCAACCGTATCTTCTCCGACAATAGATATATAATCGTTCAGGCAGGACAACCCGCCCCTATCTCTTCGCATTGTTTATTCCCCATTCAGGGCTGTTCATTATAATATCAATTATATTAAAACGCAGGTTTTCTAACGTATAAGTATAGGGGTCAAAACGTTCAAGCTTAGCAGCAAGTCTTGGGTAACCCAATGACGTATCTATCCAATTAGAAAAATCATTGATCCCGCGGCCAAGCCTTAACCTGGCATTGAAGACATGAAAATCTATCGAACCTATAGCCACATTCCTAAGCGCCTCAACCATATCAGTCAGGTTGTACGCGACATATTGCGTAGGCAGTACAAATGTCCTGGATTTCGTAAAATCAAACTCCTTGCCCGGCGGGGCATTACGTATATCCTTCGCGTCAAAAAGATAACCTTCGATAACCTCTATTATCTTTTCTCTAAGCGCCCTGACGGTATTATATTGATAAACATCTATACTGCCTAAAAACTCGCCAAGGGCATCCTCGCCGAGAGCCTTGACGGCCCAGTACGCAAAGGCATTGGGGGGCTCGGGAGACAGGAACTGGTGCTGCTGTAAAAAGACGTGCATATGATAATATATGACAGAACCCGGGACATCTTTTATTATGTTTACAAGCTCTCTGGCGTTTCTGGCCTTAAGGCCCGTAGACTCACGGAGTTCAACATGGGTATAAAAATAAAAAGGATTTTTTTTATTTTTTTCGGCCATATTATGGATTATCTTATCTCTGCGGAACCGCCCAGTAATTCCTTCTGCTTGAGCAGCTGTTTTGCATACCGCGATTTTAAGCCTCCCATCTTTTCCTGGACATCCTTCATCTTAGCGTCTATCTCTTTCAAGGACATCAGGTTCATTTTTTTATTTTTTTTAACCCCCTCTTCCTGTTTCGGGCCGGCTGACTCGGAAACCGCCTCCGGTTTGGCAGGCGCTTGGCTTACCATGGACCCGCCCGGCGAACTTTGTTTTACTTCATCGGCCTTTTGAACCTTTGCCTCATTTTTTTCTTCCATCTTATTCAACCTTTCTTTTGATCTTGCCCTGGCCTTTTCGCCGGCAAGTATACCACAAAATCATTTTATGTGTCAATCTCCCAAAGAGCCCGGGACGTAACCAGCGCAGGCATTACCAGATTATCTATAACCTGCCCGATGTCAGGTATTCAACCCTTTCATTCAAATAAGCCAGCCTTAACGGCTTTACTATATACTCATCGGCCCCTTGCCGGAAAAATTCCTCTATGTCCTCCGTGTCATCTTGCTCGCCAAGAAGTATCAGCGGGACCCTTTTACCGCCAGCCCTCCTCGCTTGGGATACCAAATCCGACGTGCTCATGCCCGCGAAGGCCGCATTGGCAATAATCAGGTTAAAAGTATCGCCCCGCATTTTTTTCACACCATCTCTACCTGTGTTGAAACAAGATACCTTGTACCCTTGTTTTGTAAAAAATTCCAAAAACCGGGCAGTATCCTTATCGTCATCAATCAATAATATTTTAACAGGCGTCACAGCTTAACAATCCTTCATCGTGTCAACATAATGAACGCATGACCTGGCTGCCACGGCCCCGTCGCCGCAGGCCGTCACGATCTGCCTGAATAATGTGTCCCTGCAGTCCCCGCAGACAAATATACCTTGCGCCGACGCGCTTAATCCGTTACCTGTAATAATATAACCATTTTCATCCATATCTAAGGTGTCTTTCACAAAATCCGTATTCGGCGTTGTGCCAACAGACACAAACAGACCCTGGCAGTCTATATCCCTTAGCTCTCCCGTTACCGTATCGCGAAGCCTTAACTTAGATACTGCTTTTTCTCCCATTATCTCCTCGATCGCCGAATTCCACATTATCCCAATTTTATCCTGCGCAAAAACTTTTGTCTGCAAAATTTTGGCCGCTCTTAGCTTATCCCGGCGATGAACTATACTCACCTTTTTCGCGAATCTTGACAGAAAAAGGGCCTCCTCAAGCGCGGAGTCCCCTCCTCCGGCAACAACCACATTTTTATCTTTGAATAAAGCACCGTCACATGCGGCGCAATAAGACACCCCTTTGCCGGTAAACTCATATTCTCCGGAAACGCCTAACTTCTTTGGTATCGCGCCTGAAGCCACGATAACCGATACCGCGCCATATACACTTTTACCCGCGGATACCTGCCACAACTGCGGGCCTTGACCGGAATTTGTAATACCCGCTGCGCTTTCCGAAAGTATCTCCACGCCAAAAGAAGCAACTTGTTCCTTTAATTTTTTCATCAGATCCATACCGCTTATCCCGCCCGGAAAACCGGGAAAATTCTCAATCACAAAAGCATACGCGGCCTGGCTGGCTATAAAAGGATCTTCTATAATAAGCGCCTTCAAATTGGCCCTTAACACATATAAGGCCGCCGTTAGCCCGGCAGGGCCGGCACCGATGACTATAACATCGTGTATCAAACCTTGCCCCTCCGCTTAAGAGTCTCCATGGCGCTGATAGGCTTAGACCCTGCGGCCTTTTTGCTATCATATACCGTTATCACGCGAAGACCTTTAAATAATTTTTTTGCCTTGTTTATCGCCGCTCTTGGCACAGGCCTTACCCCCGAAGGCCTTAAGGGCGTGTTAATATGTACTTCATCCGGATTGATGGATCTGGCGATATCGGCAAGTTTTTTCGCGTAACCTATATTATGCTGTGTAAACATTATCTGCAAGGCAAACTTACCTTTATAGCCATCCTTGAAGACTTTTATCCCGTTTATCACCTTATAAAGACTGAAACCTTCATAAGGCTTATTGATAGATTTAAATACCCTGTTTACGGGGGCATCTAATTTTGCCTCTACTAAATCCGCTTTTGCAAGCGCCCGGCGCACGAACCTATTGCCAAGCAATGTAGAGTTGGTAAAAACGGCAATCTTTTCTTTTCTTACCCGGCGCACTGCCCCTATAAGCTTGTCAAGATTTTGGGCCAATGTGGGTTCACCTGTTCCTGAAAAAGTAATATAATCAATCTTTACCGCCGGCAGACTCTCCAATTCACGTAAAATATCTTTCGTTGGGACAAACACCTTTCTTCTAAAACCACGGGCGGGCGCGGAACCGAGCTGGCAGTAAACACAATCAAATGTGCATGTCTTGCATTGTGTTGAAATGGGGTCGATCCCTAAAGAACTACCCAATCGCCATGAATCAACAGGTCCATATATAAATTTATAATGTGACATACCAGCCCCTATTAGAGTAATATTAGTATATAGAAATATACAGCGAATGTCAAACAGTTACATCCACCGATGCTAAAAACCGAATCCGCAATATCGCCATGACCAATTTTACACCCTGCCGATGGGCAAGATGATATTGGTAACCGTCCCGTGCCCTTTTGTGCTATTAATACTTATGGAGCCATTATGCGTATTGTTTTCGATATCCCCGCACCATTGTCCTTTACTGCTATTTTAATAGAGGCCTTTTTCAGGTATCGGAAAGATTTGATATAAGACTTATAACCTGCACCCTGTCAGCCTTTATATAAATAGCCTTAACAGAACCACATGAGATTTTTAGCGTGTTCACGGCCTCGGCGTATCATTGTCTGAAACTATCCGTGCATTCATCTATGACGCTGCAAACCGGTAACCGTTCATAAACGGGGTTCGGTTGCTTTGAATAACTTAAGAGGCGGCCTTTTTATCGGCATCCACAATAACCCTGGTTTCGATATCGGTAAGAAATATTGCGTCATTCGCCGATTTAAAAAGGGCTTTTGCATCGCGACTCGGATTTAGCGAGGGTATACCTGGCCTTTCTTAAACGGGCGATCTCGGCATAGGCCCTCTCATACTCCGTTGTATCATCAGAGATACCAAGCAAGTAACGGGATTTACCATCCTTTCCCAATGTCGGCACTTTTTTGTGCATAATATACTTATACCCTGCCGCCGTGTCTTGATAGATTCTTCCGAATATCCACAGGCTTTTTTCCCTGACAGCGTATTTCGGTCCTGCCTTGTAAAAAAATCGGCCTGTTTACTGGGCAACGATCATAATCGTTCTTTCCCGACAACTCCGATTTAACATAGCCCAACGGTTGTTTGCCAGTGCGGTTAAACCTGCGAAACAACAGCTCCTTGGTGTCCTTTAGAAAGATCGTATTAGGGATATTATCAACTATAGAATCCAACAAAGTGTTGAGAAGTCTTTATTTTTCTTCTACCCTAACGCGCCTTGTTCTACCATGAGTTATCCCGATTGTTCACACGACTCTGCAGCGGTATCACGGTAAGAAGTCCTAACTATTCCGTATACGGCCAAAACAATTTTTGTCAAACGGAAATGCCCCCTCAACAGACCTGCGGCTACACGCAGGTATAATATCATTTTCATCAGCTAATTTTTTCGCGATTTTTTCCGGCCATATGTCAAAATTCGTTCTTCCGCGCAAACCTCGAACCTTTATGACGCATGCCCTCTTAAAAGCCTTATCAACCACCGGGCATCTGCCCTTGCCGTCTTTCAACCATGCCATATCCGGAATATTATCTAAAATACATAGTTTTTGCCTATGCTCGCAACGTGCGTCCGCTCTAACAGGGTTGTCTCCGGCTCGAAATCCACTCGTCTTCCTCAACCTATCCGTCTTTGTCGCATTAAGGGTTCATGCAATTATATTTTCATAAAAGGCTTATGTTCCTAACGGGTAAAACCCTGCGCCCGCTGCAACGGGTATATGCTTTATCCTCGATTCTGATCAAAAGTTTACCGGCCGCCCGAAACCACACTTCACATCTATCTCGAGATCCAGCAGGATCGCATCGGGACGGCATTGAAGAACATGGCTTACCGCGGACGCGCTTTTAAGGACAGGGGCTGTTTTATATCCGCTCAACTTTAATGTCTGGACTATCTTTTTTAAAAAACTCCTTGTCGTCATCAACTATCAGTATGCGCCTTACCTGTTTTTTCAGGCTATCGGACAAGGGTATCTGATACTTTTTTATGAATTTTATCAATTCGGCTTCCATGACATGCCGATGTCTGCCAGGGGTAGTGTATGCCTTGAGTTTGTCATTGCTGATCCAGTTCATTACGGCCGTGCGATGAATATGGCACTTTTTCGCGGCCTGATGCGTCGTATAAACCCTTGTCCTCATAAGTGTCTTATACGCTTCTTTTTATAATTATTATAACTATTCTACATATTATTTGCGCGTATCTTATCACAGCTTTATTAACCAAAGCCATCAACGGAAGAAACCTATAAAATCTAAGGGCCGCTGCGGGGCGCTACCATGTCTTTCCGGTTAACATCTCAAACGCCTGAATATACTTTTCTCTTGTTTTAAGAACAATCTTTTTGGGCAATTCTGGACCAGGCGGGATTTTCTGCCAGTCAATAGACTCCAGATAGTCCCTGACAAACTGCTTGTCAAAACTTGGTTGGGGGCCTGCGGGGACATATTCATCCTTAGGCCAAAAACGGGACGAATCAGGGGTAAGGGCCTCATCAATAAGAATTATTTTTCCGTCATATATACCGAACTCGAACTTGGTATCCGCTATAATAATGCCTTTCGATTCCGCGTAACTGCTGGCCTTATTATATATGTCAATACTAATCTCTTTCAATTCAGAGGCTGTGTCTTTGCCTATGGATCTTTCAACAAAATCCATCGCCACGTTCATGTCATGGCCTGAATCTTCTTTTGTTGACGGGGTAAATATGGGCCCTTTTAGTTTATCCGATTCCTTTAGGCCCGGGTCAAGTTTAATCCCGCATACGGACTGGGATATCTTATATTCTTTCCACCCAGAACCTGAAAGATAACCCCTCACCACACACTCAATAGGTATGGGCCTTGCCTTTTTAGCCAGCATTGACCGGCCCTGTAAAATCTTTTCATATTTGAGCAGACAGGCCGGATAGTCTTTAACCGACGCCGTAATAAAGTGATTAGGGATAATGCCCCTGGTAAATTCAAACCAGAACATGGAAAGCCTTGTAAGAACCTCTCCTTTATCGGGGATGCATGTGGGCAAAACGACGTCAAAACAGGATATCCTGTCCGTCGATATCACCAACAGGCTGTCTTTCATATCATACACATCCCTGACCTTACCCCTTTTAAACAAAACCGCGTCAGGCAATCTGCTAACGCTTAAAATATCTGCCGGCATGTCATTGCCCTCCTCAAATATTTGAGCTCTCTGTAAATTTTATAATATCATTCATCATTCTGACAACCTCGGATGGGTATCTGCCCGCGGCAGTCTCCGCGGAGAGCATAACAAAGTCGGTCCCATCGATTATAGCGTTGGCAACATCCGTAACCTCCGCGCGGGTAGGCCTCAAACTCTCCTTCATGCTTTCAAGCATCTGGGTCGCGGTTATTACGGGCTTTTTTGCGCGGTTGCATTTTCTTATGATCATCTTCTGGAGCATGGGTACCTTATAAATCGGTAAAGATATGCCCATATCGCCGCGCGCGATCATTATGCCGTCTGAGGCATCAATTATCTCATCTATATTCCTTATGGCCTGCCTGCTCTCTATTTTAGAAATAACCATGCACCTATGATCATCGGCAAGAACGGCCCTGACCTCTAATACATCTTTTTTCGAGCATACGAATGATTGCGCTATATATTCTATATTATGCCTTTTGCAGAAAATAATGTCCCGCGCGTCTTTAGGGTTCATCCCGTGAAATTCAAGCTTGGCATCCGGTATATTGACACCCTTATGGCGCCCCAACAGCGCGCCCGCGATAACCCTTGCTCCAAGGTAATGCTTACCGCGGCTCGTCACTATCAGGATGATATTGCCATCGTCAATATAAATATAATGCCCTTTTCTGATACCCCGCAAAGACCCTTTATAATCAAATGGTATTACGGGCCATTTCTCAACATCGTCTTTCTGACTAAGACGTATCCTCTGGCCCTTCTTAAGCTCGATCGGGGCATCAAGATGTCCGATCCTCACGCGATGCCCTTGCAGATCACCCAATATCTTTACGCGCCGCCGGTATCGTTTATTAAGCGACCGGATACTTTTTATCCTGGACGCCATTTCTTTCTCCGCAGCGTGCGAAAAATTAAGCCTTGCCACGTCCATACCGGCAAGCATCATCTTTCTCAAAACCGTTTCGCTCGAAGAAGACGGTCCTATAGTGCATATTATTTTGGTCTTAACCATAAAATCAATCTTTTCAGCATGTCCGGGATACCATACTCGATATCAGACCCGTCTTAAGCGAACCTGACTTGCAGAACACCTTAAAAAATAAACGCGCTTAACAAAATGAATGGGTATTATCGAAACAACCCCTATAGGTCAGGGCGCGAACAGCGGTTTATCGTCAAGAGGCATCATCCTGGGCCATATCAATCACGGGGATCTGCAGAAAATTTAATGGCATGTGCCGCTGGAAGGCATATGACGACTCTCTGGGCCGGCCCTTGCTTGCGAATAAAAATGGCGCGGAACAGGCCTGCCTAATACAGAACTACTCGACAGGCAATATAATCTTTTGCCCCTTTTTAAGCTTATTAGGATTGGCGATCTTGTCTTTGTTTAATTCATACAGATACTGCCAGCGATGCGCCCCGCCAAGATGTTCTTTAGCTATCTTTGAAAGCGAATCCCCATCCTGGACAATATATTCTTTGGTAGTTACCTTGATCTCGGCCTCTATTTTTTTTTCTTCCTGCAAGAGAAATCTGTCCTCACCTATCTTCTTGACTTCCTGGCCGCCTTCAATACCAGGATAAGGTATCATAACCTCTTCCACTTCTGCTATCATAAATTGAGCATTTCTGTCCTTCTGCATACCCACCAAATCAGTAACAGGGGCAACCGCATCCAGTTTGCCGCGGCTGACTATCAAGACCCTGTCTTGGATAACGCCGCTGTCAAGCATAAACATCTTAACCGACTCGCCTCTCTGACGGCCCAATTTTTCATTATATGCCTCTGAACCGCGCACATCGCAATTACCGGTAACAAGTATGCTCGCGTAAGGGTTCCTTCTCATGGTATCTGCCGCTTTTTTAAGTATAACCTTGGCGTCATCCCGTAAATCGGATTTATCGAAATCGAAATAAACCTTAACATTACTTATAACCTTTTTAATAAGCAGGGAAGGCCTTAATTCCTGGGCCACGGGCGGAGCGAGTTCCTCTTCTTTGTAATCAAAAATTATTTTGTAGACGTAGATATACCCCCTATTGCCCCACGGCCTTGCCTCACCAGGCTCAACAGGCCACCACCAATACCCGCCTTTATCGGTATCTTTTACGGGAGCAGGTCGGGCATCAGTAGGCCACCATTCGAAATGCTTCTGCATCTGCCTGATCTGCTCTATCCTTTTCTCGTCCTTGGACAAGTTTCCGGCAGCGGAATAGGCGCAAAAAACAAACAACAAAATAATGGCCGTAATAACCGCTTTTATTTTCTTATTTGACATCCGCGCCTCCCGTAATCAGACCCTGATAAAAACTTTAAAAACCACTCGTATGACTATTTGCAACAAAAAAACAAATACCCCTTCCACTCTTCATATTAAATTATAACATAAAGCCCTGTTTCGTCAATATAATTCAGGCCAAACCATTGTTTATAACCATGCGGGTTGTTATCGACAAATATATTTTAGCCAATTCGCTCAAACACCTTGACCCATACCGGATTTTTAGTTAAAATTAGATGAATTTTATCACAAAAAATCCATATGAAAAAAAACCTATACTATATCGCGGTCTTATTTGCGGCTTTATCGCTCAATTCATGTGCCGGAGGGCGCACAGGTCCCGTTATATATACTCCTAAACAGGCTGCGACAGGCGTCTGTCAACCTATCATCAGGCACAATATATATCATATCGTTGCCCCGGGCGAGACATTATGGCACCTAAGCAGGACATACGATGTTCAATTGCAGGATATTGCCGACGCCAATTGGCTAAAAAGCGGCGCTCAATTAAAAAGCGGCCAGCGTATACTTATACCCTCTGCCGCCCCAGCGAGACCGGTTATACCGTTATTTCCTTCGAACAAATGGAAATATATTATTATTCACCATACCGCTACCGATATAGGAAGCGCGCTGCTGCTTGATGAATCCCATAAGAACAGGGGCTGGGCTGGGTTAGGCTATCATTTTTTAATCAACAATAATACCGAGAATAAGCCTGACGGACATATAGAATCTTCGCTAAGGTGGCTACGGCAGGAAAACGGCGCTCACTGTAAGGCGTCTGGGATGAATGAAAAAGGCATCGGGATTGCGATTGTAGGTAATTTTAGCAACGGATACATAAGCCAGAAACAGTTAACAACCCTGATCTACGCCGTCAATGTGCTGAAGAAATATTACAAGATCCCAAACTTAAATATAATTGGCCACCGTGATGTGCCTGGCGCTAATACCGAATGTCCGGGCACGCATTTCCCATGGCAGGAATTCATAAGTCAAATTGACAAATAAAAATATCCTAATATAACCGTATTATCAGCAAAAAATGCCTAAAGAGGGGCTCTGGCTTGTCACGCGGCGCTCCGGATCATTTCGTCTATTTTATTTTTTACAACATCCCGCCCAAGCCTCATACCGTTTTCAACATGATTGATATTGCGATCTGTAGCAACGCCCGGTTCAAAACGCTCTATCATCCTTTCGGCGAACAGGATCTTGTCCGGTCTATTTTGTCCTTTAGCCGTGTCCAGCAAAGCCCTTGATTCCTTAAGAATATGGTCCACTGCCTTTTTACGGTACCATTGCATAAATGAAACGCCTCCGCTTAATTCAACCAGCATATCCTTTTGTTCTTTGCAGATACCGGTTATGTTCTCCATCGTCAAATCTTCTATCTCTGTAGAGCCCTTCCTGTAACCCCACATCCTTAAACCCGTGATATTGCCATTCGCGGTCCGTTTAAAAAAAGTAACTATAGCGCCCATATCGGAATATCCTTCCGACATTTCATTATCTATATTGGCAAGGCCGCTGCCCGAAGCTGGATAAAGATATATCCAAGGTAAGGCCGTGGACCGGTCTTCGAATTTTTTTCGTTCATTATGCCCCCAAAATACTAAGAAAGACGATTCCCTGTCCACGAAGACCTGGTTGACATGGCCCAGGATCTCATGCCCCAGGCTTTCAAGCCCGCCGGCATCAACAAACTGTCTCACGGAAACAGCCTTTGCGTAAGCGGTCTTATCCGAATACCAGTCATTGATCGTTGTAAATATCCCACCCAGCTTACCCCACACCTCTTTCCGGAATTCCGCGGAATCCGGTAAAGCATCCATATCCTCAAAAAAACTTCTGACATCCTCTGCCATCAATTCCAGGGCGGGAAGGCCTCTCAAGCCCTTATAAAAAACCGCAAAACCGCCGTTTTTGTAATCTATGGGTAATATATTATGCATATGAAGATTGCCAAGTATATCAACATAAAATAGCCTGAAATTTTTTAGTTCCCATAATGCCGCGTCAACGATCTCCCTGTCCTGGCGGTAATTATCAAGATTGACTTCATTAAAATGGATAAGCGGGATACTCATGGGAGCTATGTCGCAAAAATATTTTTGATTAATCTCCATTATAACACTGTTATATTCTTTCTTTTTAAGCCTTAGATACGACAGTGTCTCGCGAAGTATATCCGGCAAGGCCAATTCATCCTGCCGTGAATAAGAAGGATTGTCTTTATTTAATTCATTTTCTTTCCGTATATCGGCATTTTTTTTCTTTAGTTCCTTTAATTCTTTTTCGAATCTTTCCCGCACAATGCTTAAATCAATTGGCGGCAATTTTTCGCGATATTTCATCAATCCAACGTTAATATTGGCAAGGGATTGGTTAAACCGTTTTTCGTTTATCCTTTCCAGCTCTATGTCCCCCCATCCGGAATGGGCGAAGGCGTCTTTGGACCAATAACCTATACCATGCGTTTTTTCAAAGCTAACACCCATATCCTCTGGAAGGAAATGTATCCCGAGCACAGACATCGTGCGCCAGAAATCATGATTTCCAATAAAAGGCTTTGCCTTTCCGCTTTCTCTTAACCACTTGACAAACTCCAAGACCTGGACAGGCTCATTGCCCCTGTCATATTTATCATTAAGGCCTATAAACCTTATGCACTCATCCCCTATAATAATACCGCGCCTTAACAGGCTTGTCTTCAGGTCATCGAGGTTTTTAATCTCTGAATAGATATCCGGCGGCAGGCCTAAGGCAAAACCAGCCAAGCTCATCGCCCTTCGAGAGCCACCGTGCAAATCCTGCATGGTAGCTACCACCGGCAGCCTTCCTTCGCCGGGCGCGTTTAATTCCTTATCTATCTGTTCCACCAGATAAGCCTGTTCAAGCATCCTGCGCTCCGAGTCCCAAAAATCAAATATAAGGGCAAAACAAAACCGGATATAGCGGTTTTCCAATATGGAATAAAGATACTCTGATTCAGACAGAATATTAGCCAGTTCATAATATTGCTCCGGACTTATGGAGATCTTGCCGCTTCCTGTTGACGATATTTTTAATGACTTATATATATATTTAATAACATTATGGACATTACGATTAACATCATTACTGCAGACCAGGGAACAATAAGCCAGGCGAGAATTAATAGGCAATTCATATAACCTATGTTTCTCAAAGACCTCTTTCATCTTATCCTGCAGGAGTGTCATAAAACAATTATTTCCGCTTTTCTGGTGCATACAAACTACATTTTGCTCTCTCCAGTCATTCATCTCATCCACAGCCGATAAAAGATCCGCTGTTCTAACCGCGCTATTATCATAGCCCTTCAAAAGATCGCCTATTATCCCGCGGGCAAGCGCCTCATTGGATGACATAGGCCTTAACGCGTAAGCCGCTGTATCAACTGCCAAAATCCCGCCATTTAAGACTATGCCGTCAATAAAAAACATCACTGCCCAAAAAAACAAAAAAAACCTGGTTCTCATTTCCGCTCCTTATAAAATAAAAAGCTGTTATGATTAATTAATAATCTTATTATTTAATATTTATAAAAGTTTGTTTTAACTATAACATATCTAAAACGGGGAGTCAAGCCATAATATAAAATTTGTGATTTTTTAAGACGCGGGCAATTCTGGGCAGATCAACATAACAAATAAAATATAATATAAATAACCCCTGAAACAAAAAAACGATAAGCCGGCATGGCCTGTGAAAATCTCTACAATCCCTCTTCATCCCACAGCAGAACTATATCCGGCAAGATACCCTGTAGAAAATGCCGCCTGCAAATTGAAGCCGCCTGTATCAGCATCAATATCTATCATTTCCCCGCAAAAATACAGGCCCTTTATCCCCCGATACCGCATTGTTCGGGGGTCAATATCATTAAGGCACACCCCGCCTCTGGTTATAATGGCGTCTTCAAACCCGTGACAGCCCTTTATGTTCAGCTCAAACCTCTTTAATAAGGCCGCTATTCGGGCGCGTTCGATTTTAAGCAAACGGCTTAAATCTTTACCAGGGTCAAACCCAAGCACGCTGACAAAAATATCTGACATCCGCATAGGCAAAAATTGGCGCATAAGGCCGCGCAACGATAAATTAGGCGATATCCTAACCTGGCGCAATACCCTCTCCTGTATCTGGGCCTCTGAAAGCGCCGGCTTTATATCCAAAAAGGCCTTAACCTGCTGCTTGTTTTCAAGCCAGTCAAAAACCTTGGCGCTGGCGGATAATACTAAAGGCCCGGAGATTCCTTTGTTTGTGAAAACAATCTCTCCCGTATCTGTTAATAATACATTACCCGCTGATGACTGAAATCTTATCCTGATATTCCTTAATGAGAGTCCATTCAGTCCGTAATTATCGCGGCATACAAGAGGGGTAAGAGCGGGTTTGAATTTAGTTAACCTGATATCATGCCTCTTTAAGACCATAAACCATTTTCCGTCCGACCCTGTAAGCGGATAGGAGGCGCCGCCTAAACAAAGTATCACCTTGCCCCCGGTTATTGTCTCGGAATTGTTAACGATAACACCTTTTATTTCGCCTTCACGGACAACGAGGTCATTGAATAGCACACCTGTCAGCAAATCTACGCGCTTGCGGCGCATCTCATCTTCCAGCGCGCCCAGGACAAAGGACGCTTTATCGGAAACTGGAAAAACCCTGTTTTGCCTTTCAACCTTTAAGTCCACTCCTTTTTTTTTAAAAAAATCCATCAGTTCACTGACAAAAAATATCTTAAACGCGTCCCTTAAGAACTCTCCATTTTTGTTAAAATGAGAAAGAAACTCATCTATCCGGCAAACATTGGTCAGATTGCAGCGGCCTTTACCGCTTAATAAAAGCTTTCTGCCGGGCAAATGATTACGCTCTATCAAGGTGACCTTAGCGCCTGATGCGGCCGCGCTTATTGACGCCATCATACCGGCAGGGCCTGCGCCAACAACTACTACGTGATTTGTTTCAGACATGCGATACCGCTTTTATGGACATATTATTAAAAAATATTGTTAAATTATCACACTTTCTCAATCCCGGCCGCCTTTACCCACCCCTGTCTGCCGTCAGGCCTTTTTATCCTCACCCACTCGTTACCGCATCCAATAGGCGCAACCTCCTGGCCTGCATCCAGTAAAAAATGAACTGTGGCTGTATCAAAAGGTTCAAATCTCGCCTCAAGTTCCTCTTGAACGACTACGGCCCTTTTGTCCAGATAGTTTTCTTTCAGGGTAAAATAAAACACAATGCAAAATACGGCCAGCAATACCGAGGCGAGTAGCTCCAGATAAATCAAATACCCCCTGCCGCGGCCCTTTATGATGATAACCAAGGCTGCCAACGCAGACAAATAATACAAAGAGATAACAATGTAAGTCGCGGCATCCAGTGTAAGCCTTGTTGACAACCGCAAGGCCAAGGACATGAACGGATTCAAATGTCGCGTCCTTATATTATTGCGCACAAGTGAACGCGCATATTCTATATTGGATATAAGGTCGGGATCTCGCGGCATTAATCTTAAGGCCCTTAGATAGTTGGCTATCGCCCGGCCAAGATCATTATTTTTAAAGTATGCATTGCCCAGATTATAATATAGAGCCCCGGATTCAAGCCCTCTATCTAAAATCTCGTTATAACCGGATATAGCCTGTCCGTAATCCCCGTGTGCGTAATCTATGTTTGATTTTATATACAATTCCCTCTCAACGGCAAAATCCGCGGCATACGCGCGCATGGAAAGTGCCTGCAGAAAAAATACTACCAGGATATATTTGATTTTCATCTTACCGATCTTTCCAGTTTGTCCACAATGGATTTAAATAATTCATACGGCCTCGTCATCTCTTTGGTCTGCGCCTTTAGCGGGGCATACCGGGCCATATCACAAATATTAAAAAATTCCTCTATTTCTTTTATAATATCATCCGCTACGCCGTCCCTGCGAAGGTTAGAAACAATATCTTTTGTCATACCCGCGGCCGGAAGATGGAATTTGTCGCCTAAATATTCTTTCAGGGCCTTTATTGCTCGTTCAAAAAACCTATCCCTGCTGCCTTTAGCTATTGCATTACGCAATTCTTTTATGTTTTTTAACGCGATCTTATAGGCGCGGCATTTTCGCGCGTATTTTATATCGGAATCAAGCCGCGCGCGCCTGCGCTTAATTATCAACGTTGACAGCACAAGAATAAAAGGCACAAATACTGCGGCAAAAAACAAGCTGTGGAAACAAAACGGCTTTTTGGCAGGCCTCAACAACCCCGGGCCTTCTTTGATATAAACAATATCCCTGCCCAATGCCTCAATATGCCCCGAATCGCGACTGTCCGCGGTCCCGGCTGATGACACTGTCGGCCGCCGGGCTGGGTCTTCGCGTAACGGCACCACCTCCACGGGTATAGCCGGTTGAGTGACAACCTTATACATTTTAACCGCGGGATCAAAATAACTAAAACTAACGGCAGGTATCTCTTTTACTGAATCACTTACGGGAATAATAACCTGCTGGAAACACTTTCTTGATGATGCTTGGGAAACCTCCGGCTCATATCGTTTAAAACCGCTGTCTTTTCCCAGGTCGGGC
>JBAZLY010000008.1:0-46841 GCA_041650035.1 Candidatus Omnitrophota bacterium
GCTATATCCTGCACATAGGTAAAATTTCTCTTCTGCCCGCCCGAGCCATGTATTACCATCTCATCGTTATTCAAGGCCTTTCCGACAAATATAGAGACAACGTCTTCTCCCCGGCTTCTCGGTCCATAAGCGGTGGCAAAGCGCAATATGGTATAATCGAGGCCGTAAAGCAGATAATAATTTTTGCAAAGCATCTCGCCGGCAAGCTTGGTCGTGGTATATATGTGGCCCTGGCTGCCGCAGAGATATATACTGCTGGCAAACAGAAAACGCCTTATACCTGCCAGCCTGCACTGTTCCAGAAGATATGCCGTGCCCATTATATTGGACTCAATGGCTTCAAGCGGGTTATCTTTGACAAGATCAATATTTGAAAAAGCGCCTATGTGATAAACGGCATCCTGGCCTTTAACAACAAGTGCTATATCCTGCCTGGAACGTAGGTCGCCTTTTATAAATTCGGCCTTGTTTGAATATGGTTTTTTAATATCAAAAACCCGCACCCTGTGCCCTGTTTTGAGCAGCGCGTCGACTATATGACTACCTATAAAACCGCTACCGCCTGTTACCAGAACATTCATCTACGGCCTCCTTTAACGATGTTACTATATATTCCAGTTCATGCCGCGCCAGGCCAGGATATAAAGGCAGGCATATATGGTGCCTGCACACATAATCGGTAACAGGGAAGCTGTCATTTTTGTTATTATCCACCTTTTCAGGATATTTGCCAAATACCGGCTGGCTGTGACACGGATCTGAATACACCTCTCCAGGAAGGCATATATCATACCTGTTCTTTAATACCAGCTTAAGCCTGTCCCTGTCTATATCCTCGTTAATATAAAGCATATATTTATAATAGGCTGAAATAACCGTATCCGGTATCCTGACAAGGTTTATGCCGTTTAAACCTGTAAGCCTTTGGTCGTAAAAACGCGCTATATCGCGGCGTTGTTTTAGTATCCATTCCGATTTGGCCATTTGCCTTATACCAAGCACCGCGTGTATTTCGCTGAAACGCCAATTATCGCCAAATTCCACGTGGATATTCCTGTTATGGTCCGCCTTGCCGTGTTCCCTAAGGACAATGGCCTTTTGATATATCTCTTCGCTATCTGTGGTAAGCATACCGCCTTCAGCCGTAGTAAAAACCTTGGTAGGATAAAACGAGAAAGAACCTGCCAAGGCAAGGGAACCTGCCATCTTATTTTTAAAAACAGCGCCATGAGCGTGCGCCGCGTCCTCTATCAATAAGACCCCCTTCTCTTCGCAGATACGCTTGATCCTGTCAAAATGCGGCGAGATAATGCCTCCGATATGGACAACTATCACGGCCTTTACGCGCGGCGTGATCTTTCTTTCAATGTCATCAGGATCTATCTGAAAATTCTCCTTTTGGCATTCCGCGAATACTACCTTTGCTCCCGCCTTGACAACGGCGATAGGCGTGGCCATATAGGTATTTGAAGGCACTATAACGCTTGAGCCTTCAACGCCTATGGCGCGCAAGGCCATCTCAATGGAGCTGGTGCCGGAATTTGTCGCCACAGCGTATCTTGTCCCGCAGAAGCGGGCAAAGAGCCGTTCAAATTCCGCGACCCTGCCGTTCATGGTAAGCTGACCGCTTCGAAGGACATTCTCAATACCCTCCTTTATAAAACTAATGTCATCCTCGTCAAACGGAACCCTCAATATCGGAATTTTCATTATTGTACCCTCTTGTTTTCACATTTCCCGTTAAAATTAAAAATATCGGTCATCAGCAGGACACCACTTTAAAGATATGCTTAAATATACATTACGTTTGTTTTACTTTTAAAAATTTATGCCCACAAACCATACTTCGCCCTGTGATAATCTCTTTTGACCTTTGTGGATCATTTTTTTCTAAAAGGCTGTTAAGATAAAAATTCTTATCTTCTACCCATTTTTCAAACTCCTCATGTTTTCTAAAACCATCAACTTTGACCAGAGAGTTTCGATAAATAATATCATTTGTTGTTACGCCGGGATCCCACCAAAGATTTTCTTTCATTACTTTTCTATAAATTGGTGTCCCCGGCAGAGGCGTTAAAATCGCTACAGAAAAACTGTCTGCCCCTGATTGCGCGGCAAATTTGATTGTCTCTTCCATTTCTCCTCTCGTCTCTCCGGGATATCCAACAATCCAAAAGGTATGAACAATCAATCCAGCTTTTTTAGCATTTCTAATAGCGGGCTGAATTTGCTCAAGTCTTAAATTTTTTTTAATAATATCATCTAGTACCCTTTGCACGCCGCTCTCACAACCAAGCGTAACCTGATAACAGCCTGCGTCTTTCATCCTTTGAAACATCTCGGGCTGTCTGCCCAAATGATAATTAATTTTAATGCCATTGGGCGTGCACCAAGGTATATGCAAAGGTTTGATTAACTCGCATAACGATATTAAATGCGATATATTTGCTGTCAATGAGTCATCCTCAAACTGAACCTCTCCTATGTTATATTTCTCAATCCCATTTTTTATCTCTTCATAAATATCGTAAGGCTGACGCCAACGAATATTATGCCCCCACATGTTTGGTGTCGTGCAAAACATGCACTTTTCAGGACATCCTCGAGAAGCCATAACATTAAGAACTCGTTTTGAGTGTGATTGCGTGGAATGAAAAAGTCCAACCTTAAAGTATTTCTCCATATTCATGAGATGCCTTGCCGGGTGAGGTAATTTTAGGATATCAAACCTTTTAGATGTCTTTGTTTCCGCAACCATAATTTTTTGCCCGTCACGAAACACAACCCCTTCTATCCCGCGGTAGTCACTGCCAGCCGCTAATGCCTCAACTAATTTGGGAAATTGGAAATCCGACTCACCTATCATTGCCAAATCAATATTTTTATCGGTCAGATCTAAAAGGTTTTCCTCTGAATGGTAATCTTCGTTGCCGGATGTTTTTGCAAAAATATAATCATAAACCATATTGGTTATATGATTTCCGCCCAAAATAACCTTAATTGAGCGATCGATTTTTTTAACAATATTCGCTATGGTATGGGCGTGTTCAGCTAAGTTTGAAAAAAGAACAGAAATCCCTACAATATCGGGTTTTAAATTAGAAACATAATCCGCAATGGATTCTTCTGACTCGCCGATTTGAACCATCCTTTTATTCTCTAAAGGCACTTCACGGTTATACCCCTCTAATGCTGTGTCACGCACATAGACATCATGCCCTTTTTGTTCTAAAACAGCGGCAAGATAGCCAATGCCAAGGCTTGGTTGAATACGATTCACTCCTCCTTTAACCCCTTTAAGGTTAGGCGAAATCAATAAAATCTTATTTTTATTCATATTCTTCTGCCTTTGCATTTTTCATTAAGATTAAAAAACTCATCTATTAAATGCTTCGATATGTCGGAATTGATTATCATTTCCTTGCTTTGATGATAAAAATATTCCCAATGCGCCTTGCTGAAATCATATCCTGACCTGACCAGATCCTGATATATCTCTGTTCCGTAATACGGCGCCACTACGCTAAGGCTGTTATAATCGGCCCTGATCTCTTCTGCTAAGCTTATTGTCTTTTTAACATCCTCATCCGTCTCGCCGGGAAAACCTATCATAAAATAAGCCGTAAGGGATATGCCCTCGTTCTTTATAAGGCCCACAACTCTCCTTACCTGTTCTATTGTAATATCCTTCCTTATCCTTCTTAATATCTTATCACTGCCGCTCTCAACCCCGATCTTAAGCCTGACGCAACCTGACCTTCTCATAACAGAGAGCATCTCTTTGTCGAGCCTATCTACGCGCGTATCGCATACCCATCGGGCCTTAAAGCCTCTGGATACCATGCCTTCAAGTATAGCGCACGCGCGCGTCTTGTTTAAGGTAAACGTATCATCCTGAAAACGGACCAACGACACCTTGTCTTTCTTTATCATATGCTCCAGCTCATCAAGAACATTGCCGACCCCCCGATACCTGACCTTTCTTTTCCATATCTTAGGCGAGGCGCAATAGGCACATCTAAAAGGGCATCCGCGCGAGGTTATAATGGCACCGGTATCAATATTTCCGTCGCCCACAAAAAAACCGGACCTCTCGGGAAAAGGCAGGGCGTCAAGATCTGTTATAAAAGGCCTCTCCTCGTTGTTTATAACACGGCCGTTTTTGCCGCGATAGGTCAACCCCTTTATCCCGGCAGGGTCTTTGCCGCTGGCAATCTCAAGCATTGTATATTCGCCTTCACCCCTGCACGCATAATCATAGGCCCTGCAGCCCAGGGTCCCTTCAGGGTCAAGCGAAGGGTGAGTACCGCCCGCGATTACCTTTATTTCCGGATTAAAGGCCTTAGCGATAAAAGCAACATTTTGAGCGTTCTTATACGTACCGGTATAAACCTGTATCCCGATAATATCGGGATCAAAAGATTTAATCGCGGAGCCGACCTCCCGCCATATAGGGTGATTATCATCGTTAAGCGTGGCCTTGTAATGGTCAAAATTCGCAAACAGCTTTCTCTGATCCAGATAATGCGAATCATTATAAAAATCCGCGTTATATATGACAGCCTCATGGCCGTGCTTCTTTAAAAATGCCGCTATGTAAGAAAGCCCGAGGTCAAGGCCGTTATAATGGCTGCCCATCAGCCTGTAAAAAGGCGGGGCGATCAATAGTATTTTAGACATGTTGTCCTTTATTATCTTGTCTTAAGATGAAGCCTCCTGCGCGGCAAGAACCTCTTCATCTGGTAAACCTTTTCTATGGTTATCTCTCTTATGTTTTTTATAATTAAATTACCGGGTATCTTTGGAGAAACACCGGACTGATAGGCTAATCTAAATATATGGGCGAGCCAAAAAAGCCAGCGGGGCAATAATATAAACCAGTCAAAAAAACCCTGATAGCCCATAAGCGTGCGGGCCGATATATTTGGGTTATCCACTATGACCTGCGAATAGTAATTTGTAGTCCCGGCGGCATCGCCGGCGACAAGGCCTTGCCTCCTGCAATAATACCCTAATTCGGTGCCCGGCAAAGGCATGAAAATAGAACACATAATACGGTCGGGCCTTAATCTCCTGTTAATCTCTATTGTCTCCCATATGTTTCTAACAGTCTCCGTCGGCACGCCTATCATGTTAAAACTGGCGGACATCATGCCGTGCTTATGGACTATTTTATAAGCATCCACGATCCTTTCCGTAGATATATTCTTTTTAAGGATAGTATTGCGTATATATTCGTTTCCGCTCTCGATAGCCATATTTACCATAAAACACCCCGCGCCTGCCAGTTCCTTTGCCAGCTGCGTATCCATATAATCAGCCCTCGTCTGTATCATGAAGGGTTTCTTGATGCGCTTCTTGTATTCTTTGCAAAAATCCATAGCGCGCTGCCTATTAAGCGTAAACATTTCATCGGAAAAGTAAAACGAAGGGGCCTGATATCTATCTATTACATGCTCTATTTCGCTAAGAACATTTTCAATACTTCTATATCTTACAAACCTGCCCCTGCCCTTATAGTGCTCCATGAGGGCCTTATTCTGACAGAAACTGCACAGGAAAGGACAACCCCGGGCGGTAAGTATGTTCGCCCCCGTAAGTTCCGCACGATAATATTCCGGCCCAAAAAGGTCTCTGTCCGGGAACGGAAGATTATCCAGATTATCAATAAGCCTTGGGCAGCCATTGCGATGTATATTGTTTTGCTTATCCTTCGCCCAGATGCCTTCTATATTATGCACATCTTTCTGGTTTTCAAGTCTGCTTAAGAACTCCACAAAAACCTGCTCCCCCTCTCCGGTGCATATATAATCAACCCCTTCTTCCGCTATACTCCTTTCGGGTTCTAATATGGGCTGAATACCTCCCCAGATAACAGGCAGGCTAAACCGGTTCTTGGAAATAGATGAAAGACGCCTGGTTATATCGTAGTCCTGTATAATAACGGAAAAAGCCACGATATCCGGCTTATAAGAACCGATTTTTTCCATAAAAGCCCGCTCTATCCTGCTCCCCGCGTCCTTATACCAGGAATATTTCTTATACGGAGTAAAATGAAATAACTCACATCCATGACCAGCGCTTTTGCAGGCGGCGCTTATATACATAAGATTAAGAGGGACCTCTCGTACTATATATCCCGGGTATACAAATAAAATTTTCATGGCAGAGACCGCTTACCCCTGTTTATCAGCTTCTTGATAAAATATGTATAAAAAAATGGGTCTTGTATAACAGCCTTCATCAGACATAAACATCCTTTTACCGGTCTCCGGCCGGTAAGGTACTTTCTATAAACCCTGAAATACACTATCGCTATCCTCCTGCGCATAAGATAGATATCCAAAATATGACTGATCTTATAATCTTTATAATGCGCCCTAAGAACTCTAAGCTCGCCACTTAGCATGGTGTCTAAATCTCTTGAAAAATTTTTCTCATGCTTACTGCATTCTCCGAGAATTTTATCCAGCGAATAGAATTTACAACCCTCTCTCGCCATGCGCAGCCAAAAATCGTAATCTTCAACAAAATGCAGATTATTTCTATCTTCAGAAAACCCTCCTATCTTATCTATAATATCTCTTTTGAACGCGACCGCTGAAGTTGAAAATATATTGTCTGAAAATTTATTTGCAAACAACATCTGGCGGTATACGTCATCTTTAATAGTTTCCGGCTTGAAACAATGCGTTATCTTTCCGTTAGTCCGCACATTCTGGCTATGACATACTATGTCAATATCGGGATTTCCCATGAATATCCTGTTGACCTCTTCAAGCTTGCCGGGATACCATATATCATCCTGGTCAAGAAGCGCCATTATATCGCCCCTGGAACTGCAAATCGCCGCATTCCTTGCCGCGCCCAGGCCTTTATTGGGCTGACACACATAAACAAAACTAATCCCCTTATGGACAGAAATAAAATCCCTGACAATCCGGCCGGAATTGTCCGGGGAACCGTCATTCACAATCACTATCTCATAATCCTTATAGGTCTGGGATATGACGCTCTCAAGCGCGGCCTTAATAAACCCCGCGCCGTTATATAAAGGCACTATGACGGAAAATCTCATTTACCCATATTGGTTTGTATATACTCTTTAAGACAATCCTGCCATTTCGGCATATTATTCAGCCCGAGTATATCAAGTTTATAATTTCGCATTATCTCCGACCTGGCCCTCGGAGCCGGCAGAGGATATCTGTCGGAGCTTACCGCGTCAACTTTGGCCTTGCCCTCCAGCCCCATATACTCAACGATCTTTACCGCCATGTCATAGCGCGAACACTCACCCTTGCAGGCCAGGTGATATGTCCCGTATCTTCTCGTATTGATTATGTTCATAAAGTTCAACGCGAAATACTTTGTAAATGTCGGGCTCCCAAATTTATCGTTAACCGCAGTCAACTGCGTCTTGCCCTCTTTTAATTGCCGGACTATTTTATACACGAACTTTTTGTCTATCTCCCAGCCGCCGACCATCCAACCCGCCCTGATGATGAAATACTCATCCAGCAGGTCTTTTACTATACGCTCGCCCTCCAGTTTGCTTTTGCCGTAAACATTGGCCGGGTTAGGCTCGTCAAATTCGGTATAAGGGTCCTGCTTGTCGCCGTAGAATACCCCTGCCGTGCTGATATAGAGCATCTTCACATCATATCTCCGGCAGGCCAGGACAACATTTTCAGTGCCGAAGGTATTAGCATAATAGGCCCGATCCGGTTCTTTTTCGCATAGATCCACATCTGTTTCAGCCCCTAAATGAAAGACGTAATCGGGCTTATATAGACCAACCTGCCTAGACACCTCATCAGGGTCCGTTATGTCAAGCTTCCTTATGACTGGTAGTCTCTGATTGATATCTGTCTGGATCAGGTCATGACCCTGCCGGATCAATTCCGGTATCACATCGGCTGACAACATTCCCGCGGAACCGGTAAGCAATATCTTCATATTCACTCTCCTGCGTTAAACCCCTAACAAGATATCAAGTCTTCTGATAATGTGCCTCATATCAGGGGTGTCGTTATACGCGATAAAGGGGCATTTCCTATATTCTATGCCTGAACTTTTTCTGAAATATACGGCATTATCAAGACACCATACAGCAGGCTGCCGTTTTGCCCGCGGGTCAATACTAATACGCGCCTCTATCTCTGAAAACAAAAAACGGTATGCCGCGACCTCCTGCCCTGTCAATACTCCTTTACGTGCAAAACTGCACAACGCGTTTTCCGTAACGCAGTATATAAGGTCATATTCACGCGGCATAATATCATTGGCATTCTCCCAATCAATTATCCATTGAAGACGGCCCTCTTTAAAGATAACATTGCTGATGGAGAGATCTCCATGGCTTAAGAAAGGCTCCACTAACAAAAACCGCGCGTAGTGATCTATCAAGCCAAGCAGTTTTTCCTTGTTACGGTCTAATGAAACCGTATAATCCCCCGGAAACCCCTCATGGAAGGCCATCTCCAGCATCCCATAACTGTCGCGCCGGGTAAAATTAATGGCATTTTTATCGGATCCGGCCTTGACCAATCGGCAATACCGTGATACGGCCTGAAACTCCCTGGATAATGCCGCGCCGCCTGTCTTGGAAAATGCCTTCTTAACGACAGACACGGGCACGCCTGCCGCCAATGTCCTGATGCCTGTTATTATATCGCAAAAATGCGCGCAATTTCTTATTATATTTATCATTTTTTATACGCGTGCACGATAAAACTCGGCGCGAAAAATGTCCATCGCAGCCTCTTAAACACTATATACTCTATTATCCGCAGAACGGCCTTTTTAAATAACTGGATCTCCCCGACAGATTTATTATATCTAAAGAGCCCCAGGCCGCCTCTATCACTTAAGACAAGATCGGGTTCTTTATAATCAGGAAAGGCAAAAAACATCTCCACCCTTGAAAATCCCGCCGCGGAAAACAAGCGTTTCAGGGCAGGCATGGAGTATGTCCATGTCCTAAACCTTCGGCCCCTTAATATAAGGGAGAGCGTATCCTGTAATTTGCGGGGGAGTAAGGAAATAAACCTTATCCCGCAATGTTCTTCACGAAGACCGAGAAAATAATATATATTAAAACGGTTCTCAATGGCCAAATACAGGCAGCCTTCATCTTTAAGCGACAGGCATATCTTTTTTAAAAAAGCCTGCTGTTCAAACACAGGGCTGGCCCCTCTTTCTCCCGCCGTGAATAGTTTTTTGATATTTCCCATTACCGCGCCGCCTCTGTTTATAAAACGGCACACCTCGACATCTCCATCTTCAGGCAGCCATTCCAATACACCATTAACAATAACTTTGGTAAACACATTATGGTGAAAATCCGCCTCTTTCAGGTTACCCCTTACAATATGCAGGTTATCAAGTCCCTCCTCATCCATTCTCTGTTTAAGCAGTCTAAGACTCTCCTCGGTCTGATCGAAGGCAATGACCTCGGCGCCCGTCCTTGCTATAGGAAGAGACAGGGCGCCCCACATGCACCCGGCATCAAGAACAATATCATCTTGAGAAAAATCCAATGTCGCGATACCACCGGCTCTTTTTAAGGCAAATATGGCCTCCACATGCTGGGGGAAATGCTTATTTACCGTTTCCCTGGCCCCCAACGCATTAAGGTCCTTCAGGTATTGGTTATTATCCGCCCTGGCCAGGTTAGACCAATAACCCGCGCCCGAGGCATAATAGATGCCGTCTTTATTTCCCTTTATATTTTTGATACCATGTTTTATATCCATCATAATAAATCTTTTGCCTTTAGCGCGAGCTGATTGTCAATCCATTGGGATCTCCATACAATGTAAAAAGACGACCAGAACAATAAAAATTCCCTGGTTAAAAACCCCAAAAACACTATCCACGTGACGGATACCGCGGTAAACGTCTCTATCACCAGCAGCAGACACACAAGGTCCACCGTCCTCGCCCTGTTATCCAGGAAATTATTGATAACATCACGCGCTCTTAAAAGCGCGGGGGACAAGACATTGGCGTAATTTTGTAAGTCCGTTCTATTTTCATTATCCTGCCGCGCGTATTTAGTCAGCGCCTTTTTGTTCAGGCAGGTTTTAAAAAGCTCTGCCAGGGCATAGTTATGAAATTTCCCCAGAAAAAAAAGCGGCAAAAGAGGTATCAGATAATAATACATCACACATGAAGACCTGTGCGCTACATAAAAACCCAACCCTATCTGCAGGCCCATGGCCCCTAACACAGCGCCGTATCCATCAAGCATGGCCCCCTGACAAGACAGCCTGTTCGTCAACCTTGCCAGATGGCCGTCACTCCAGTCTAATATGCCTTTTGTAAAAAAAATAAATACGGCCAACAACACGCTTACCCTTGTCGCCATGCCAAGCAGCAACCCGCCTGCCAAGCCCAGCAGGCAATATAACACTGTAAGCATATTAGGGGTCACGGATGTCCTTTGGAGCACATATACCAACCAGGCGCTTGCCTGCATATAAAATCTCGCCTTAAGACACGAATAGGGCGTCTTCCAGCCCTTAAAGCACCGCAGGCCGGCATAGTGCTGTTCATATTGCTGTTTCCTAAGTTCGGCGATTGTCTTCATTCAAAAACCTTTCTTATTAGAAATACCGATGTCCCTTTTGATAATTTCCACGATGGCGTCCGAGGGCCTTCCCGAATCCAGTCTAAAGGCGTATTTTTCCATTAAGCCGGCTGAAAACTTGGACCCCAGCCTGTCTTCCCTGTAAGAGCTTAGACAACTCTCAAGCTCCTGCCGGCAAGACACAATGTGGAACCTGGCATAAAGGTCTTTTTCAAACGAGCCTCTTAATAGAGACCTGTCTTTCAGATATATTATAACAGGCATATCAAGCGCGAATGATACAGGTATAAGCGCCGTGCCGATATAATCAAGGATCAATAGGCCATATCTGTCAATAATGGCCTCGGCGGGAATACCGCGGACAATACCCACACCGCCCGCCTTTTTAGCTTTGACCATATGCCTGAAATATACATAGTTAAAACCCTCATCGCTTGGGTGCACCTTTACGCTCATGGCAAGACCGAGTCCGCTTACGCAATCAATTACATCGCTGTTGATTTGAAACAAATCACTGTCTGTTGAATTTGTCATCAAGTCCCTGTAATTATAGGCGTTAAAAGGCGATGAACAATATAATATTTTTTTCTTTCGCCTCGTCCGGTTGCTCTTGCGCGCGTGGTAGAAATTATACAACCTGTCGGAGCCCGGGGCGTAGGATTTGCGCCTACCGCCAGAAGAAAAGAAATCCAGCTCGGCCTTGGAATGATACATATTTGTCTTATCTATAACAGGGTTCTGCTCAACATAATCCTGATACGGGTGCGTGTAAAACATCGTCGTCCCGCCGTGTTGAAAATAATAAACAGGTATCTGCCTCTTATTGGCGATATAGGCAAAGATATCCTCGCTGATCCGGCAGGCGCCTGCCGAGAAATATAAGGCCGCCGGTTTATGTCTGTTAAAACAAGACCGCGCGTAATTAACAAAAGGCGTGACATGGCTGGCAACCTGACGGCAATAGCAATCAAAGAGCCGGTTTACGTCATTGTTAAAACCGTCAAACCACTTATCGCAAAATTCCCGTATGGCCCTTGTTGAGCTGTCATCCATCCCAAAGGCAACCGCTTCAAAACTATACCCCGCTGACTTCAGACCGTCAAGCGGATTTACATAATTATATTCAGGCATACGGTCTTTGATATAACCTATCTCATAACCGTCCTGCATAATATATATACGGCCATTGCGGTATTTTTTAACACTACCTAAGCGAGAAACGAATAAATGCTTAACCGCCTTTTTTACCGCGCGGCGGGCCTTGTATAAATAGTAAAACCAATTTACGTGCCGGCAGGTCTTGGCTTGCCGCCAGTAGCATTCCAGCAGTAACAGGTGCCTTAACATTGAAACCTTATTGGCTAAACCTATATTAAAACCGTGGAACGCCAAACCGTTAAGCGACATATCCATGTTTATATCAAAAACCTTGTCGTAACATGAACTACCCGCCAGATACAGCCTGTCATACTTTCTTTTAAGCCCCCTGCACACATTGTGGATATAGTAAAGATTGGTAAAAAATGTCACAAAATAGAGTATATTGCCGCTAAAGGCGCGCTCATATCCCAATGCCTTCGCATTTTGCCTATCAAGCAGGCAAAGGAGTTCTCCTGCCTCGCGCATCATGGCCGTGTTACCCCGTCGAAAATCTCCAATATCAAAAAAATCGTTAAAAACCCGAAAGGGCGCGCCCTTTTCACCGAACGCGAGCATGGCATCAGCCGTCATAGCCACCTTGTCAATATCCGCGGGCAACATCCTGCCTATCAATTCAAGGCCGGCATGGTCTATTAGTATTACCGCGCTTCTGTCATGAGGGCGCATGATAATATTATCTTATGCTTCTTATTGTCATAAATGCCTCTGCCCGGGGCCGGCCGGCGAGACTGCCCCATTTTTTCGCGTTCGCAAGTATGGCCTCATTGGACCGCGGATGCGGGAAGGGCCTCATCTCGCTTTTATACACAGCCAGAGCCATGATCTTTACCTCATACGACTTTGTTATGTCATAAAAAAGATCCGGGGAAAATCCACGGCCGCATTGACCGAAAGACCATTCGGTTGATGACAAGATCTCGAAGGCATATATATCCCGGATACGGCTCGCGGGCAGGGGCCTGGCGGCCGTCAGAACAGCCCTATTCGTCAGGCAATGGTCCATATTCAGGTCCCCGCAATGATGCGTAAAGATCACATCAGGCTTAAAACAGCTGATTACCACCTCAACCTTTCTTACTATATCAAGCAGATCAACCGAATCAAACCTGTTGTCAGGCAGGTCAAAAAAAGACATACCCCCGGCACCGAGTATCCTGCCTGCCTTGCGTGCGGCATCCTTTATCTTGCCCGTATCCGGCCTCTTGGCGCCTTCACAGCGCGCGCAAAGCCCTTCGCCTAAGATCGCTATGTGAATATTGTTCTTTGCATCCGCGAGCCGTCTGATCGTCCCGCCGCAGCCCAAAACCTCATCATCCGGATGAGCGGCAACTACCAAGATCCTCTCTTTCATAATACCTCCCGATAAATATCAACCCTTTTCCCCGGCCCCGTGTTGATGCTGATATAGCCTGGCGTAGAAACCGCCTTTGTCCAGCAACGCGTCGTGACTGCCTGTCTCAACTATCTTACCCGCGTCCAATACTATAATGGTATCCGCTTTTATGACCGTGGAAAGCCTGTGTGACACGGATATAACGGTCTTTGACCTGCTTAACCCCTCTATAGCCTCCTGTATCTTCTTTTCAGAATATGTGTCAAGCGAACTTGTCGCCTCGTCAAAGATATACACCTCCGGATCCCTGTAAACAGCCCGGGCTATAGCAAGCCTCTGTCTTTGCCCTCCCGAAAGCTTCAACCCCCTTTCCCCGACAAGCGTATTGTAACCATCGGGGAGACTGATAATAAAATCGTGTATATCAGCCGCTTTTGCTGACCTTATAACAGCGTCTCTCTCGACAGCCGTAGCCTCAACGGCAAACGATATATTATCGGCGATAGTGCCATTAAAGATAAATGTGTCCTGGCTGATCAGGCCTATCATCCCGCGCCATGAACGGATATCGAAATCGCGTATATCCCGTCCGTCAATCCGTATAGCGCCGGTTTCATAACTGTAAAAACCTATTATCAGGTCAATAAGCGTGGATTTCCCGCTTCCGGACGGACCGACAATACCGTAAAATTTGCCTTTCTCTAATTCGAGATCGATACCGGAAAGCCTGAATCCTCTTTCGTTGTAGGCAAAATTCAAATTTGAAAAGCACATGCCTTTTTTAAAGCCTTCAAGCTGGGGCAGGCCCTGTTTAGGGCCGTCCAGACATAAAAGCCCGGATACGATATTAACCGAAGGCAGAAGGCATGCTATTTGTATAAAACCGCTGTTTATACCGGCCATGGAAGTAATTATCCTATAGGAGGCCCCTCCAAATATGGCGACAGCGGCAAAGAGGGTTCCGGCACTTTCCTTTGATAGATTGGCGATAAACAGGACCACCAATATGGCCAGGACCACGAGTGTCTGCATGACAGGCGTGGGCATACAGCTTATCGTGGCATTTTTAGTATAGATACGGGCCTTCTCGCGGACAGCTCTCGAGAATTGTTTTTTAAAAAAATCCTCCGCCAGAAAAGCCTTCACCTGCCGGATGCCTGAAATAACCTCCGCCGCGAGAGAATACGATTCCTTTTGTAATTCGGCGTGCGCCTTTGAGTCCGCGTAAACCTTAAGCTTGGACACGGCAAAGACAATAAGCATGCTTATGATAGAGACTGCCAGCAGGGCCGCCGCCCATTTAATGGATATCAGGCACAGCATGACGAACAACAACACAACGGTAAAAACATTCCTCGCTATCTGGCATGTATACACAATCGCGTTACCTGCGTTTTCCGTATGCACCATCTGTTTCTGCAAAAGATCTCCGGCTCTATGCCTTATAAAATAATCGTAATCCTGGCCCATATAACTTGAGAATATGTCATTTTGCCATTTGCTCGTCAGGCCTTGCGATAATTTGAATTGGGCATAATATGACAGGCTGATAAAGATACCCCTCGCCACAAAAAGTATCATCACCAATATAAACAGGGCCGGTATAAGCTGGGTCAGTTCAAGGTCAAGGGGCAGTATATTATTAATAGTCTCTGCGTAGGCCGCTTTTTTTCCCTCGCTGTTAAAAATACTTAATATGGGGTAAAGCGTGCCAAGGCCCAATGCCTCAAACAGCGATGTCAGGGTAATAATAACGGTAAAGACGAAAAGCGCCACCCTTTGCTGGTTTATCAGATAAAAAAGATTTTTTACAGTCTCTGCTTGTATATTAGGCATAAGCTCCTGTCATTAACCAAAGCGTTTAATCGCCGGGCCGAGATCCGTCATATCCTTTATTTTTACGCAGTCTAAACTATCGAACATATCTTTATTTTCGCTATATACCCGGGCAATAAAAGGCACGGAATTGGATTGAGCGGCATTCAGGTCGCTTAAGGCATCGCCGACATAAACCGCCTCGGCGGGCCTTAACGCGAAGCGGCGTATTATATCATTGACAGCGTCTTCTTTTTTAACAGGCGCGCCATAGAGGGCTTTAAAAAAACCCCGCATACCCCTTCGCTCTGCTATCTCCATTATCTCGGCTTGAGGCGTTGCCGATGTTATGAAAAGATCAAAATTACCCGCATTGGAGCCTAAGAACTCTTTCGCCCCGCATACATAAGGCGCCTTTATCACCTCATCCGTGACAAGGGTTGAGAACCTGTCGCACAGACCCTTGAATTCAGCGTCGCCTAATTTTCGTTTTAGGAAATTTTTGTAAAAATACCTGAATTTATCAAACCTTGAAACCCCTGTATTGGCAGCATGGTAGGCCTCAACCATGTCAGCAATATCTTTTCCCTCATGTTCAAAAAGTCTCCTGAAGGCCCTGGTCTTGATATCCACGGATTCAACCAGCACACCGTCAAAATCAAATATTATCGCCTTAATCATCTATCAACACCGCGCGGGCAGGTGAACCATCCCCGCCTCTTATCCTTAACGGCAGGCAGATCAGCCTGTAAAAACCTTTTTTTACGCCCTTAAGCACAAGATTTTCCACAATAACAATCTTCCGGGAAAGCAGTATCCTGTGCGCAGGATGGACCTTATCATCCGATGCCTCTATGCTCATCTCTTCGGTGCCCACAAGGCTGAACCCGTTTTTTACAATAATATCCGCGTCTTTCAGATTTAGGCTTGCCTTTTTAAGACCGCTTTTAAGCAATATGGCTTTTGCGTTCCTGGACATAGCATCATCTAAAAGGCTCGTCTTGTCCAGGTCATCGATACTTGTAACAAGCGCCTTACAGATAAGCTTGTCAAAGGTTATCTTGTCCACAGCGTCTGACCCGTCTATGATATGCCGCGGCGCGTCTATATGCGTGCCTGTATGGGTGCCAAGGCTTAAGGCGCAAAGGTTGCAGGAAAATCCTTTTTTAAGAGACTTATGCCCGCGCAGAGAAAACCCCGGGTCAGACGGATAGACCTCCATGCCATTATATAATTGCCTGCTAATATCTATATACTTCAATAGCTATTTCCTCCCGATATAAGAGAGCAGGTTCTCAACCGAATCCATCTCCATACCTATCCTCGCCTCTTTGGCATAGGAGCCTATATGCGGGGTAAGAATAACATTATCAACCTCTGTCAGCTTTCCCGTATAAGGCTCTTTATCAAACACATCCAGGCCGGCCCCGGCGATACGGCCCTCTTTTAATGCCTTGTAAAGCTCTTCCTCATCTATAACATTCCCCCGCGACGTATTTATAAGATAGGCGCCTTTCCTGATATACCCGAATTCCTTTGCCCCAATAATAGGCCTGTCAGGCGATGCCGGGCAATGTATAGAGATGATTTCACAACTGGATAAAAGCGTCTCAAGATCAAGCGGTTTGCAATCAAGCGTATGCGGCATATCCTTAAGGTCGTGATAAGCAACCCTAGCACCCAAGGCAAGAAGCATCTGGGCAAGCCTCTGCCCTATCCTGCCAAACCCTATGATCCCGGCGTATTTGCCCTGAAGAAGAAAGCCCATCTGTTTATCCCAGATCCCTTTTCTTATATCCCTGTCCATCCGGCCTATCCTTCTTAAAACATTTAATATAAGTCCCACGGCTAACTCGGCAACGGCAATCGTCGGACCGCATGGCGTGTTGAATACCTTTACCCCGAATTCACCCGCCGCCGTTAAGTCAATATTATCAATCCCTGTGCCGCACCGGGAAATGACCTTAAGCGCCTTGGAAGAGGATATAACATCCCTGGTTATCGGCTCTGTCCCGGCAATAAGAAAATCAATGCCTGACAAAAACCGCTTTATCTCATCCTCTTTAAGCCTTCTGCCCAAGCGATTCACCTTTATCGTGAGGCCGGCATCTTGGAGCATCTTCAAAGGCCTCTTGTCATACTCGGCAAAAGACGTTGTAGATATCAAAACCCTCTTCCTGTTCATGACAGCTCCCCGATAAGGTTAAATGGTAACCGTATCCTGCCTCTTTTCAGCGTCTATCTCATCAAGCATCTCTACCAGGCTCTGGCCAAGATCGCAATATGTATTCATTACTATCTTCTTGCCCACACGCGGTATATACGAATACGGTGTTTGCGTATAATGCGATATAGACTTCTCCGGACTGATACGTATCTTGACGTTGCCTCCGAGTATCTCATTGATAGTGTCCAGTAACTCCACCAGCCTCATCCTGTGATGGCCCGTAAGGATAAGGGTCTGGCCCCTGTATTCATCATCCAATATCTTGGCACATATATTCGCGGCATCTACTACATGCACATACTCGCGTATCTCTTGGCCTGTACCTTTAAACTCTATTTTACCTGTCTTAAAGGCCTCTTGCAGATACCTGAAAACACTGTTTGAAGAATTCGCCCTGGTGCCGTATAATGTCCCAAATCTTAATATTGTATAATTTAAGCCATATCTCTCATTATATGCCTCAAGCAGAAGCTCGCAGGCATGTTTGCTTACACGATAGAAAGAACCCGTCCTGCTGTAGACATATATGGTGCTGGCGAATATAACACGTTTGACCTTGTTACGCCTTGCCGCCTCAAGGACATTGGTTGTCCCAAGTATATTTATCTTCATCGTATCAAGGGCCCTATCGCAGGCCTCATCCACATCGGCAAGCGCGGCAAGATGAAAAACCGCGTCCATATTTTTCATGGCGCGGAAAAGCGGTTCCGCGTCTAATATATCACCCACTACCATTCTTTGGCCGGGTTTTGTGAACGCGGACTTTTTTTTATCAAAGATTACGACATGATGGCCCGCCTTTGTCAAGGCATCGGATATGTGACTGCCTAAAAACCCCGAACCGCCTGTAACAAGGATATTTAAAACGCCCTTTTGTTTTTTCTTTTTTCTCATGGACTAAATCTCCTTATTCTTGAAGCTGACATTGTTTAAAAAAGACTTCTCAAAATCTTCCTCGCACAAACGAAAGTGGTCTTCGCGGGCGCGGCCGGGTAAAGACGTAACATAATCTTTGTAGTTATTTTTCATTCGCTCTTCGGCACCCATCCGGACAGCGTCAAACTCATCATCGCTTAGATCGGTCATGTTAACAACCCTGCGCCAATAACCTTCGCAGATCTGCGAAAGATAGGCGTCCTCATTCTTTATAATGCCTTTTTCCAGCGCGTAGTTGTATATCTGCGAACCGGGAAGCGGGGTAAATATGCAAAAACGCCTGCCGGGATGATGCAGCCCCTTAAACATCTCGACTGTCTCGTTCACGCTTTGGCGGTTTTCGCCTAAATACCCAAAGATCAGGGTAAGTTTTATATGGATATCCGCCTCAAGCGTCATGCTGATAGCCTTTTCTATCTTCCGCCTCGTAATCCTTTTGTTCATGCGCTTCAGCATCTCGTCACTGCCGCTTTCAACGCCATAGCCTATGGAAACCAGGCCGTTTTCCTTGTAGAACTTTAATTTGTCCAGATTTATGGTATCAACCCTGGCCTGGCCGTTCCATATAAGAGACCTTTTGCCCAATTCAAGCGCCAGCTCATCTATGCTCTTCTGCTTCAGGAATAAAAGCTCATCAACAAAATTAATAGCGTTTATGCCGTATCTTGCCCTAAGAAAATCTATTTCTCTGATAATGGAACCAACGGAGCGCATACGTATACTCCTGAATGTCCTACTGCAAAAATTGCACACAAAAGGACAACCCCTGCCGCTTATCATAGCCATCACGCTGGGCTTTGGCCGGCTTTCATATAAAGCGGCGGATTTGTTGTGCACATACAGCTTATTGGTCTTGTATATATCCATCCTGAACAGATCGTAGGCAGGATTAGGAAGCCTGTCTATGTCCGACACAATCGGCCTCGGTAAGGTCTTTATGATCGCGCGTGATCCCTTAAACGCTATGCCATTAACCTTGTCAAGACTGTTGGTATTATTTAGTATGTCAACGGCAGTCAGTTCGCCCTCGCCTATAACGCATATATCTACGAGCGTGTTTTTAAGCACCACGTCGTGACTAAACGTGGCCAACTGCCCGCCCAGTATAATGGTGCAGGCACTGTTTATCCTCTTAAGCTCTCCCGAGAGCCATTTAATATACACATACTGCGTAGCCATAGCGGTTATCATAACGCAATTAAAGGATTTGGCCTCAAGGCCTTTTAAAGCCTCCTGCCTGTTCCATTGATGCGCGTATATATCAAACAGCTCAATGTCAAAACCGTTCTGCCTTAAAATGCCTGTTATATAACCCAGGCCCCAAGGAAAGTGCGGGTCAAATATATCAGGCGGCCGCTTGTCGTTACCTGTGCCAAAAGGAGGATGTATCAACAATATCTTATCCATATCATTATCTCATTGTGCAGTAGTTCTATTTTCTATTAACCGGCCTTTTCGCGAAAAACCCCCTAAGCAGATCCCCCTGCAGGGATTCGTCAAGCAGGCCCTGCGTTATATTCACGCAATCAGGCGCGAGCTTCAAACCCTTCATCCCCGCGACTGTCGATATGTCAAGACCGTTACTCAACAACCGCCTGCAGTAAAAGCCGTTCCTGCCAAACATCTCAAGTAAAGAACGCCGGGAAAAAAGCATAATATGCCGTGCCGACTCAAATGTCCTGTGCGCCTGCCGGCCTGTCTGCTCGCAGTATCTGACCAGAAAAGAATCCGCGGAAGGCACCTCTGCAAGCAGTAGGCCGCGTGCCTTTAATAATGAACGGCATTTTTTAAGCAGGGCGTCGGGCTCATAGACATGCTCTAAAACGCCCCAAAGCATCACAAGATCGTATTTACGCTTTTCGGGCATGGAAAAGGCGTCCTGTTTTATTATATTCAGCCCGAATTTTTTTGAGGCATAATCAATGGCGAATTCATTGAAATCTATACCGTCACAATCCCATCCGTTTTCCTTGAAAACGCTCAATACCTCGCCCAGGCCGCAACCTATATCAAGCACACTGCCGGGGCTTTTAAAAAACCTTGCGAGTTGATTATATTTATTCCGCGCCAGGACATTTCTCCTGTAATCAATTGTAGGTATAACCTTATACCTGTAGTGCTGCCTATAACACTCCTGGGAATGTATGCGCTCATTAATCTCTTTCTTAAACCTCGGCGTCGCATAGACCATGCCGCAGGCAGAGCATCTTTTATACACGAAGCGTTTCTGTTTAAAGCATGGCCCTGTCTTTCCGGAACAGTTGGGGCAACTTACATATTCAATATACCCTGCCTTAATGTTTGCCTTTTTGTCAAAATAGACGTCCAGCCCCTTCTCAAATTTTTCATCAAGGATATCGGCGCGACCGCTTGTCTTTTTCTCATCCCGACATATTATAAATCGCTTATCTGACATACTATAACCTTTCACCGGAGGACAGGAAATCATAAATCCTCCTGCAGGCGCATGAACTTTCAAGGCAGAGATCTTCCGGCAAGGTCTTTTGATAATCGCCCGCGCCGGCAGTCATCGCACGCGTCATCTTGCTACAGAAGTCTTCATAGCTTACGGCACGCCATTCATCGATAAGCGAGTCCTCCGGCAATATCTTGATATTTCTCCTGCCGGGGTCAAGAAATATCACGGCAAGGCCATGGCCTAAAAGCTCATAACCCATGGTGGAACAAAATGTCGCCGCGCATCTTGAAGCAAATACGACTTCATACGAATTAAGAGAGGCGTCTATAATCTCTATAGAGCTCTTGCTTATCATTACCGCTTCTTTCTCGTCGCCCCTATGGTCCATATGATGTTTTATGCCTATCTTCAGTCCAGGATTATCCATGGCGAATCTGATCAGCCATCCATAGGCCTCATAATAATCATTTTCAAATGAGGCATAACAGTTGACACCGCTTGTCTTCCGATAGGCAGGGCCGTAATTTACCCCTAAAAACACAATATCGTATTTTCTTCGCGGCATTTCTTGCTTTCCGGCGCGGCCAAACCAATAATGCTCCATGAACATGGATCCTGTCGGGACAACCTGTCCTATTCTTGCCCCGTAATTAAGGGCCCTTTCGGCGGTTTTTTTGCCAAGCGAAAAAAACACGTCGATATCATAATAAAAACCTGTGGAACCAAGCTGATGTATATTCTTCTGCAGGCAGGCCGAATACCTGCCGCCATACTCATGAAATATGAAATTCTTTATCGCGCTTGTCTGATAATGCCTCTCCTGCAGGCAGTATTTGGCCTGATTATACTTAAATAGGCCGCGGTAATACAGACATTGGTTAATAATATGCCTTGAAATCGCCAATATATTGACATCAAGCTCCGCGGATAATTTCAGGCACAACCACAGGCCGCGGGTCGCTTCGGCCCATAACGCCCTAAGACTTTGCGCTATATCATAATATCTTCCGCTGGGCCTGTATAGCACATTATAACCTTCGGGCGAATCCTTAACCAATGAGGTTATCAGCACGTTGCCCCTGCCAAACATGTCGATCAATTTGCCAAATCTCGCCATCTCCCGGCCTGACGCCACCCATTCAATAATGAGCTCATAATGTTTAATATCGATTCTTCCATAATAGCGGGACATCAGGCACACATAACAGAGAAAAGCCATATGCCTTAGGAGGCGCATAAACCGGTTCCCCGGGAAAAGCCTTTTTTTAAAACGGCAGTTCACATAATCATACGATCTTTCGAAAAAAATCTTTATCTGCTGCTTCACGGTATCTTCAGGCAGATTGTAATCCAGCAAAAAATATTCATACAGCGGCTGGAGACGGGCGTCTTCGGCAAAGGCATCAATAACACCCTTAAGCGCGTCGCATGATTTTCTGAAAGAATCATGCCTGTTATGCGAAAAACCTAATGGACATTGCATCACCATGCACCAGCCGCCTTTTGCCTGCCCGCCTTATATATCATCTGGCAAAAATCAAAATCTTCCTGATAATCCACATCCATTGACGTTATTCTGTCAAGCATGAAAAAATACGGTCTTTGGCCCACGCAGGATCCCCATCTAACCATATCATCTCTCTTTAGTATATTCACAAGAAAACTCAAGGCGCAAAGGCCTTTCATGTCCTGGGATCTGGGCCAGGGATTAGGTTTAAAATTTATAGGCATTCCGTTATGAAAGATATAGTCCTTTAATTCATAAGCACTCAACAAGCAGTCATATTCAGGCCCGAGCCCGCTATAGGCCTTTATCGCGTCCTCGTAATTTTCCGGCCGGGCGAGAGGATTGGTCACGTTCACCCACGCTATATGTTTTCCTTTTATTTCAGAGGCGATATATGAATAGACATCACTCATGGGTATATGGCTTGTTGAATATCTGCTGTCGCGCCGATGCGTGTCAAAACCTTTTTTTCTCGCGATCTCAAGAATCCCATCGTCTTCGGATGACACAATTATGTTGGCAAAACCCTTCACAAAACTCATATGCTCAAGTTTTAATTCATAAAGGGTTGTGTCGCAAAAAGGCCTGGTATTCTTGGACTTGACCCTCTCTGAAACACCCTTGACAGGTATCAGGGCGACTATCTCTTTGCTCATGTCCGCTCTCCTAATCTTTTACGCTTATGTCCCGCCTTGTGGTATTACCGCTCATAATAATATCAAGCGACTTCCCGGGGCCCGCGTTAAAAAGCAAGTCAATAACCGACAGGTTCGCCGCGAAACCTCCCCCAAGCTGGGTATAAACGGGATGACTGTAATCCTGAAAATAAACGTCAATACCATGACGCTTGAAAGAAGGAATATCGGCGTATTCTTTTCCAAGCGCCCCGAATACATAAGTCTTGGCATTTAGTTTAACGCACATATCAAGCACCAGCTCCGATTTGCTGCCCTCAAAACCTATCTCCGACGCCTTAAAATAGCGAATATCTATGGCCAGTTCCTTTAACAGATATTTAAGCATTGTCTCGTTAAGCTCGCTTAAATACGTCCACTCCCTGGCATAGATATCTTCAAAAAAATCAATGTATCTTTTAAAAAATGGCGCCTTTTTATACGCTAATTGTATTGACTGCCAATGCTTTTTACGCCAATTAACGCTGTTATTTATCTCTATCCGGCATATCGGCTTGCCCCTGTGGCCTTTCGTAAGGACAGGCACCGTAAGCCATATGACCCCGTTGGGTGTTTTTATCATGTTCCTGTTGTTCCAGTCTTTTTTCAGATACTGGACATCGTCAAAATAACAAAAGGCGTCACACAAGGCTATCTTGTGAAACAAGCCCAGCCACGGCAGGTAAACAGGCTGATGCGCTGTCAGGATCATGCTTATCCACCCCTATCTATTCAATGACCGCGTAAGAACGCACGCTGTCAAAAGGAAAACGCCTTATCCTTAAACCGCGTATCCCGCAACTCTCAAGCACCGCTGTTGTCTCTCCGGGCCAGTCAGGGTGATTGAGCTCATCAAAGGCGATCACAGCCCCCTTTGGCATACGCGGTAAAAATACCTTAATGGCCGCCTTCGTAGGCTCATACAGATCAAGGTCAAGGTATAAAAGCGAGACGACAAGATACGGATTGGCCTTAACATATCTTTCAGCGGTCTCTGTTATGTCGCCCTTTACAAGTTCTATCTTATTTATATGCCCAACAGGCCTGTTCCGGTCAAACAGCGCCCCGCATTTAAGCAATTCCTCCATTGAGTCCACGCACATACCGCCTTTTTTGGCATTGGGGTCTTTGTCCTTTTTGTCTTTAGAGGATATGCCGGGAAAACCTGAAAACGTGTCAAACCCTATGACCCTTCTTGAATAATTCACCGGCTCGAATATCGCGCTAAACATTGCCCATGACATCAGACCGCTGCCATAGCAAACGCCACATTCCACAATGGAACCATGGACATCAAGTATCTTCTTGAATATCTCATACTTGGCAAGAAAAGAGGCCATGCTCTGCCTCGGGACATACATCGGAAAATTCATCATCTTTTCTATATCAGACATCCTGCTATTGCTCAATACACCGGCTAATTCATCGATATAATTTATCTCTTTATCGGACCTAAGCGGCATACCCAGTCTGTAGTGTTCTTTTGCCTTGCTCATAAATAGCCTCCTTTTAAATGCCTGGCCGCGGCGTATACCTCTCACGGGCCGATATGAGCCCCTGGCATACCCTCTCCGCCCCCTTACCGTCTATCAGCATTAGACCTTTGTGCGCCATGGCCTGCCTGCGCTTGCCCTCATTAATAAGCCGCGCCGCGCCGTTTGCCAGACGTAGGTCAAACAAATCCCCGTCGCTGTAGCGTATGCCTAATATTATCCCCTTAGACGATAGTTCAGCCACATTGCCAAACTGATTTTCCCACAGCCCTATGCCTATCGTCGGCCGGCCCAAAGAGACCAGTTCATATAAGGTCTGACCTCCGGCACAAAATGCCAGGGAACACGCCTTCATATAAGCAAACAGCCCTGAAGGGGCATATACCAGCTCAACATCCTTGCCCATACGCCCTGCCTGGGCCTCTATCGCGGGCGCGTTATCATAATAAGGCCCGATTATCACCGTAATGCTAAAACGACCGGTGGTTCTTTCCAGTATCTTGAGTATCCTGGTGCTCAAATCATAATGGTCCACCCCGCCCATGGTAATAAGTATGTTGTCAACATTATCAAGCCCCGCGTCAGAGGCCTTGATATCCCAGAAATCACTGCCAAGTATCAGATAATTTATGCCTAAAAGCAGGGTTGTCCCTTCAGGCATATCGTATCTTATGGCCTCGGCGTTCAGGTTACCGTTTATAATAACATGAGAGGGTATGCTCGCGTGCGCTATATCATCTATGGAGACTGTTAAAAAGCCCTCATCCATCAATCTCTGTCTGAATTCAGCACCTATCTCGTATGAATCAATAATGACAATACCCGCCTTTATCCGGCCCGCCTCATCGACGGTCCGCTGGCAATCACCGCTTGAATCTGTCTCCAAGGCCATTACCGTATAGGCAAAACCTGCCTCGTCCAGGCATTGCCTGGCGCATTTGTCGTTTGCCGTCAAAAAATGCGTGCGAACACCCTTTTGCCTGAATTTCTGCGCCAGGGACAGACATCTTTTTAGATGACCTAAAGCTATCTTCTTTTTAGCGTCAACCCTTATTAAGATAGTATCCACCAGATATCTCTCCTTGCCCAAAGATTAGGCGCTCAATCCTAAATGTCCTTATACACGTAAACGGTAAAATCATGCTTCATATAATCATGTCTTAATACGGCCCTTCCGCTTAATCTTAGGCAGAGATCGAGAATATCACAGGCCTTGGCATAATATTCTTCCTGATTGAAAAAATCGGCATTGGCGCTCATCATATTAAAACCTATGCCCAAACGGCAGGCGGCAAACATACCGGTAATGGTATCGCTAACATATCTTTCATGATCCGGTATCCTGCGGTTAAATATACCGGAAGTGAGTATATAATCATAACAACGGCCCTCGGCGATATCACCTATGCCGCCCTGCATAAATTCAGCTGCGGGGTATTTTTTCCTTGCCTGACATATCATGGATATGGCAATATCCATACCCGTATAACGCGCGCTTATGCGTCTTGCCTTTAGCCACCCGTAGAGGTCTCCGAGGCCGCAGCCGAGGTCAAGCACTGTTTTACCGTTCAGGTCATCTATCAGACAGAGTATCTCAAAACGTTTTTCCTGCGAGGCCCTGCTCCCCCACGCGATAGAACCTATATCAGGGCCATGCCGTTTAACATTATCATTATAAAAATCAACCAACGGCCCCATATCATGACCCGCGGCAAGGCAGGCCATACCGCCATGGTATCTATGCCCCGGAGAATCGGCGTCATAACGCATTGCCATACAGCCTGCCGGAATATCCGGATATGAAGATTCATAAAAACCGCACTTGGAAAAAAGCGATATACTTGCCTTATTGTCTTTTTTCATAATTGCGGTAAATGCCCCGCAAACCCCTCTGTCCAGCATAGCGAAGATAGCCTTCCTAAGCGCGCACGGGCCTATGCCCAGGCCCGTGTATTTTTCTAAAAGATAAATACTTATGATATAAGAACCTTTTGCCGACAATTCAAACCTGACCTGGCCTACCGGCGTATTTTTGTAATCTATAATAAAAAAATCGCTGTCCTTCTTTTTCAATATACCGTCAAACCACGCTGAATGTTCTTTCATCGTGACGGCCCTGCCGCTCTCCCCGAGATTAATCAAAAACGGCGTATTCCTCCAGCCAAACACCATGTCCTTATCCTTGGCTGTGACAGGCCTTAATCCAATATCGCCCCATGACGCCCTCTTTGCCGCGTTAAGGCAAAATGAGAGGGTACGCGATACGCCTTCTTCAAGCGCCACGCAGGGCTTAAAATTAAAGGACTTGGCGATCTTTGCCGTATCGGAATAAAACCTGCCTAACTCCCCCACGCGTTCCGGTTTATTCTCAAATGCCGGACTTTGGCCGCATGCCCTGCAAAAGGCCTCAAAGACATCCATTACCGATATAGCCTTTCCCCGGCCAACATTAAAAGTTTCCCTGGAACCCGCGGTAATTGCGGTAAGGCTTGCCTCAACCGCATCATCTACATAGATATAGTCCCTTGAGTGCATGCCGTCGCCAAATATGGTCAAGGGCAGATCATTGACAATACGGTCGGCAAATATCGCTATCACCCCTACCTCGCCGAATATAGGCTGTCTCGGGCCATAGACATTGGCATAACGAAGTATCGTATAATCCAAGCCGTAATTATCGGAATAATACCTTATATATTCCTCGGCGCATTTTTTAGCCAGGCCGTATGAATATACAGGCACGCATTCATCGCACTCCTTTGCCGGAAGGGACTTCGGCCTGCCGTATACCGCCACAGAGGACGCATATATGATCTTCTTCACCTTAAAATCAACACAGCATTTCAAAAGGTTTATAGTGCCAAGGACACTGCCGGAAATATCCTTGATAGGATCCTCAAGCTTGATATTCAGATTGATCTTGGCGGCCTCATGCAGGACATAATCAAAATAGTGGCATTGGAATATGTCTCGCAAAACACCTTCATCCGATATATCTGCCCTGTAAAAAACAGCTCCTGGGTTTACGTTTTCCTGCCGGCCCGTGCTAAGATTGTCGATGACGACAACCTTATGCCCCAGGGACAATAACTTGTCAACAACGTGCGAACCGATAAAACCCGCGCCCCCGGCGACAAGAAAACACATCCTTTTGGAATTCTTTATATCAACGTCTTTTATCATACAGTCTTTTAATACCTTATCTGCCTAAGTGTTCCCATTTTATTGGCGCGCCCTTGACAATATCAACCGCGAGCAAAAGCCCTTTTACATTATCCATGTCCTTCGGCCTTATCCCTGTGCCAGGTTTGGCAATTGCGAGGTCCCCTTCGCAAAGCCTGTGCCCTTTTTTCATGTCTCTTGCCGCGACGAGACTTAGCGTAAACTCCTGTCTGCATGCCATCTCGCTTTCCGCCGGCCGGATAAGGCTGCTTCCCATGCGATTTTCCGCTTCGCGTATATCCTTTACGTAAGCCATCAGCTCGGAAGGCGTAAGACTGAACCAGTGATCAGGTCCGGGCATATCGCGGTCAAGGGTAAAGTGCTTTTCAATAATGACCGCGCCCAGGGCTACAGACTGTATGGCAGCGGCACTGCCAACCGTGTGATCTGAAAACCCGACAGGCAGATTGAATATTTGCCTCAATGCCGTCATACGCGCCAAATTCACAAAAGCCGCCTCGGTAGGATAATTGCTCGTGCAGTGCATAAGTATAACCTGCGCCTTGCCTGATACCGAAACCGCCTCTATTGCCTCTACTATATCCTGCTCATAAGCCATACCGGTCGATAAAACGACGGGCAGATCGAACCTGCCCATATACCTTAGAAGCGGCAGATGAGATAGATAGTCGGAACCATTTTTAAGCATCTTGACGCCAGCCGTTACAAGCTGGTCAACACCTCTTTCCGATGTGGGCGTTGATAAGAAGTCTATGTCCAAACCGTCACAGAGCTTTATTAATTTTTCAATCCAGCCTTCCCGCATCTGGCATCGCTTGCACAACTGCCACATGGTCTCTGTTTTTTCTTTGCCATGCTCTCTATACGTGTAAGCAATGGATCTGTCGACGATAAAATCCTCTGTGTCGTAATTCTGAAATTTTACGGCATCGGCGCCTGAATCAGCCGCGGACCTCACCATATCGCATGCCAGGCGGAGGTCACCGTTATGGTTTATCCCTGCCTCGGAAATAATGTAGACCTTTTTGTCCTGGCACCAATTACGATTGGGTTCCATAACCACCTTTTATTTTGTCTAAATAATATCTTACCAAAGCCACGTCATCAGGCACATCAACCTCAAGCGTATACATCATATCGCTCTGGACTACTGGGATGACGTTCTTGCCGAGATAGATATGGGCCCTTCTGATACCGCGGGCCTTGTAAAGATTTTCAACCCTTAACGCAAGTACAGAACCGTCAAGCAGATAACGCCTTGGAAATTCCTGCCTCCTTATGCCCTTAACATCCTTCACTATCGGGACAAGCATGCCCTTTTTATCTATGATCCTCATGGCCTCCGGCACCTGGTCCGCTTCATAACACGTGACACAGGAATCGGCCTTTGACGATATGAGCTTCCTGATCACCTTATCTATGATGCCTTTCTGCCTTATCGGAACATTGGCCTGTGTCCATACAACAATATCCGCCTTATATTTGAATTTTTTCTTCAGATACTCAACCGCGTGCAGGAGTGCCTCTTCTATAGGAGAATCGTCCTTGGCAAACCTGGCAGGCCTTTTTACAGTCTCGATATCATAAATACCTTTAACGACACAGGCTATTTTACTGCTATCGGTCGAAACAACAACCTTGTCTATAAGCTCGGATGAGAGAACATCCTCTATGGTATAACCTATAAGAGGCTTGCCGTTAAAATCAATAATATGCTTGTCCTTTACCCCTTTTGACCCGCCGCGGGCGGGTATAACACTCAATATCCGCATCCATTCACTCCTTTTCCATGTGCCTGACCTTGTTCCAGGCCTTTAATTCATCTATCATACCGGACTGTATCTCATAGAGTTCCTTATCGGTGAAATTGGTAAAATTTATCCTTATCTTTTCGCCCTGTTCGCCGAGTGACAATATATACTCCTCCTCATTTTTTATCAGGCCTCGGTTTAATGCCATTTCATATAGCCTGGTGCCTGGATAAGGAGTCAAAAAAAATATAACTTCAGGGATAAGGTCCAAACCTTTGCAAAAATCTATCGTCTCCTGTATGGTCTGCCTTGTCTCGCCCGGATAACCTATCATAAACGAGGTATCGGCCCAGCCAAGATGCCTTCTGGTAAGATACACGGCCTTCCTTGCCTGCTCAACGGTGACGCCTTTTCTGATAAAATCAAGCATGGCCTGACTGCCTGATTCTATGCCGTATCCTATGAGGACACAACCGGCCCGCGACATGGCGATTACCATGTCCTCGGTCATCAGGTTCACCCTGCCGGCACAGCCCCAGGTAATACGCGCGCCGGCCTCTTCAGAAAATTCCTTCATAAGACGGCAAAATTCAAGGGTAAAACCCCTGTTGACTACAAATTCATCGTCAATAAAATGAAAATACTTAACCCCATAACGCCCGTAAAGCTGTCTTATCTCCTTCATGATATTGCCCGGCGAACGCGTCCTATATCTGGCGCCCATAAAATCATGGTAACAATACACGCACTGGTAAGGACAACCTCTCGTGCCGTATATATTCATGGAAAGGCATTCCCCGTCTTGCGATGAGCCGTCTATCCATTTATTCCTGTTTGGCGCGCCCACAGGGTTTTTCAGATATATATCCATGGGGAACAGGTCCCATGCCGGTAAAGGCACGCTGTCCAAGTCCTGTATAGGTTCTCTCTTTCGCGTCTGGATTATCTGCCCGTTGTCATCTTTATAACATATACCCGCGACGGAAGAGATGTCACCATCCGAGGCTATAACGGATATCAAATCCTTTATCGTCTCCTCGCCTTCGCCGATACTTACTATATCAACCGGATTGTTTTCCATCATAATACGGGGTATGGACGAACCGACACTGCCGCCCACGATGATCTTCCTGTGGGGATGGTATTTCTTCAAAACCGATACAAGCCATTTGACATATTTGTATATAGTAACTATGCCTCCGATGCCGACGACATCATAATCCGCTTTCCTTATTCTTTCCTCTGCCTCCTGCCTGTCCCACCTATATCCGTTAATATCCATGACCTCTACTTCATAGCCCTGTTCAAGCAATACGGAGGCGATATAGCCTAAACCAAGGGGGAATACATTGGGTTTTGACCATTCGCGTATCGGCGGATTTATCAATAATACCTTCATCTTATCGCATCCTTTAATACCTTTACCACGCGGCGTATATCCGCGGACCGCAGGGACACATGAAGCGGTAGGGATATAGTGCTTTGGTAATATCTGTTCGCGTTAGGATAATCGGAGCGCCGGGCCAAAGACCTTTTCACGTAATACGGCTGGTCATAAACAGGTATATAATGGACCTGCGCGTGTATCTTGCGCGCTAATAACCTTTCAAACACCCGCCTGCGTTTTGTATGATCCTTCAGCCTGATAAAAAACAAATGCCAGGCGCTACGACAGTTGTCTAATACGGGGGGCAATTGCACGCTGTCACAATCATGGAGCAGTTTCTGATAAAGCCCGGCAAGTTCGCCGCGTTTACTGATAAAGGCCTTGAGTTTTTTAAGCTGTGATATGCCGAGGGCGCATTGCATATCGGTTATCCTGTAATTAAAACCCAAATCCTTCATCTGATAATACCACGGCCCCTTCTTCGCCAATACAGCCTTGTCTTTATATATGCCATGGGCGCGCAAAGCGCGCAGCTTCTCATACAATCCGGCATTGTTCGTCGTGATTGCCCCACCCTCACCCGTTGTAATACTCTTTACAGGGTGAAAACTGAATACCGACATATCGGAGTGCCTGCAGGCGCCTATCCTGTGCCACATGTTACCGGACATATATTCAGCGCCCAGCGCGTGGCAGGCGTCTTCAATAACCACCAGGGATCTCTTTCGGGCTATCCTGTTTATCGCCCCCATATCGCATGGAAGCCCCGCGAAATGGACAGGTAGTATAGCCCTGGTCTTTTTGGTAATCCGCTTTTCTATCGCCTCCCGGCCTATATTGACCGTAAGCGGGTCTATATCGGCAAATACAGGTCTTGCCCCCGCATACAAGACTGCGTTTGATGTTGCCAAAAAGGTGATCGGGCTGGTAATTACCTCATCGCCCGGTTTAAGGCCGCAGGCAATGCATGCCAGGTGAAGGGCCGCCGTTCCACTTGAGACAGCCACGCAATAACGGGCACCCGTGTATCCGCAAAGCATGGACTCAAATTGCGCCGCTCTCGGGCCCTGTGTAAGCCAATCCGATGCAAGCGCATCAGTAACCTGTTCTATATCATGCCTGTCAATAAACTGTCTTCCGTAATAAAGACTTTTCATGCCATATCTTTGAGTATCTTTTGCAGTTCTTTGCAGGTAAGCTGCCTGTCGTTCTTGTCACTGCGATAGGCGAAATCCGCCTGCACAGGCTTATTGTTCTTGTATCTTTCAAAAACCTTCATACCCTGTTTCGCGTATTGGGATATTATGACATAAATATCATCAAGGATCTTCGTGTTGCGGCTTTCATCCTCGGATATAAGCGTTTCATGCACCTTCTCCCCGGGACGTATACCAGTAACTCTGAATTCACAATCCGGTTCGATGGCCCTGGCAAGATCGGTTATCTTCATTGAAGGTATCCTCGGCACAAATACCTCTCCGCCTACCGCGACCTCAAGCGCCTTTATGACCAGGCCGACACTTTGCTTTAGGGTCATCCAGAAACGTGTCATATTAAGATCCGTTATCGGGAATTCCTTTACGCCTCTTTGTTTCAAGTCTAAAAACACTGGAATAACACTGCCGCGCGAGGCCACGACATTGCCGTATCTGACAACCGAGAACGCCGTCCTTTCGCCGCTATACGCGTTTGCCGCGACAATTATCTTTTCAGCGGCAAGTTTTGTCGCGCCATAGAGATTTATGGGATTTACCGCTTTATCTGTCGATAAAGCAATCACCTTTTTGACACCCGCGTCTACAGCCGCGTCAACGATATTATCAGCACCTATAATATTGGTCTTTACAGCCTCTGTCGGGTTATATTCCAGGGCGGGTACCTGTTTTAATGCCGCGGCATGGACAACAATATCAACGCCGTAAAAAGCCCTGCCGAGCCTGTCCCTGTCCCTGATATCGCCTAAAAAATAACGTATGGGATATTTGCTGTCGGGAAAAAGCTTTGCCATATTATACTGCTTGAATTCATCCCTGCTGAATACTATGACCTTCTTCGGCTTATAAGAATCAAATGCGACCCTTACAAATTTATGGCCGAATGACCCCGTGCCCCCGGTTATTAATACAGTGCTGTTATTTAACATAGGATTCTCCCGCTATATGTTTATGTTTTATGCCACGATCGCCCGGCGATCCGCTTGAAACGGCCTCGGCCTCTTTTTTAAGGGCGCGGTATTCCGCCTCCTTGCGCTTAAGATAATGATGGGTATAACGCAGCTTGGTCTCTATGCCTTTCTGCGTCAAAAGATAACCTATCTTTCTGGCCTTTTGCTCCTCCTGGGTAAAATGCTTTATGGATACAAGGCCTCTTTTGACTATGACCTTTAACAGGTAATTGGTCTTGCCAAGAGAAAATCCAAGATAACTTGACAGGTCTCTTTGAGTCGGGCTATTGCCTGAATAGAGTATCCTTAATATATTAAAGATATCCTCTCTTATATCCTCTCTTATGTTGTCTTTCATGCGCTGCTGTCTCCAGTGCAATGGTCTTTAAAACTTTTTTTACAATTACTGTCTTTGCGCATACGGTTTAGTATGGCTATCAAGTCGCTTTTTGCAAGCCTTCTGGGGCCATGTTTTATCCTGTCATACTTAAATATCCTGCCGGCAACCTTAATAGGGTCAAAATCAGGCATTGGTATATTCCGGGAATATCCGCGCAACAATGAAACCACCTGCTTGGTAGACCTTAATCCCATGTATGCCGGTAATCTGGCATAGTCCATAAACTCAACAAAATACGGCAATAGTTTACCGCATGCCGCGGCATGGCTTAGACCGTATCCGGCTGTAAAAGGATATGACGAGGCATGGACAACATTAGTCTTGGAGATCTCTATCGCCTTTCCCGCCTTGTTTCCGGCTTTTATCAAAAGGTCATTATCCTTTGACCTGATATATCTCATCAGCATTCGCAGAGCAGATCTGGAATGCCCGCGGCTAATGCCTGTGGCATTGACAGACCACAAAGACTCTATCGCGTGCGAAAAAGCGTCAAGCATAGTCAGCCTCGCCATCCTTGCCGGAAGCCTTATCGAAATACCGGGGACAAGTTTTAACACAGGCTTGGCCGTGGCAACGGATATCTTGCCGCCTGCCTTCCAAAGCGTCGCGTAAGACGTGATGGACGCGCCGGATGCGGTGGAGGGTATGGCTATTGAAGGCTTTTTGCCTGATATGACCTTTGCCGTATCAATAGCGCTTCCGCCTCCTATGCCTATGACAATATCCTTGTCGGTCTTGACCTTAAGCAGGTCAGGCCCAGGCTGGCCTGATACTGCTAAAAAATCGGTGTCCTTATAGCGGCGGGCGATACTTAATGCCAGGGCCTTGTTGCTTTTGCTATATATTATCAGTGCCGAGCGCATACATAAACCTTACCATAATCTCGTTGGGTTTCATAGGGATCCGCGGCGCGGAGCCTTTGTCCTTATCAACCTTTATCACGTATGTATTAGGCGCGATAGAGGCAAAATCAACTGCGTCCGAGCATGTGGGCTGCCCACCTGTAGAACTGCAGCAATTATTATCCAATATATAATGCTTCAAATTAGGCGGATGGAGCTTTCTGTGAAGCGCCAATGTGCCCAAAGACATGAGCGCGGCGGCGTCCCCTGATATAACAATAACCTTATGAGATGAGTTTATAGCTATGCCCAGGCCTATGCCCAACGCCGACCCCATACTCCCAAGCATATAAAAATTCCTGTCCCTGTCCATTACGGCATACAGCTCTCTTGAGATCATGCCTGTAGACGAAATGACCGCCTCATCGGTAACAGCTCTTACTATGCCCCTAATCGCCTCAATCCTCTTCATTTTCGTCAAATATTCTGTAATCCTTGTATTCCAAAAGCTCCAACAGTTTGACCGTTATACTGCCCATAAAGGCGTGATGTTCGGGTTTGTCCCTTAGGCTGATAAGAAGGCTTACGCTCATCCCATAAGGCTTGATAAGCGAGGTCACGATATCTACAATATTGCCTAAACCGCTATTCTGCAGAAAAACAAGAGGCCTTTTTCCCGCCAGATAAGCGCCTGCCGCCAGGGCCATGGCCTCGTCCTCTTTCGTGCACGGGATATAATGCTCTATCCGGTCTATGAATTTTTTTAATTTTGAACAGGGCACGCCAAAAACAACGTCATAATGTTTCATTTTTTACCGAATCTCCGCTCGATCATTTCAGTTTCTTTTATCGGCGTAAGGTATCTCATGTCATCAAGAGTCGCCGATAAACCCTTTTCTATGGCAAGGGTATTGTCATTCTCCTTGATAAGCCTCAAACCCTGGCGTATGGCCTTTATCTTAATCCTCTCCGTCTGGTTGGCAAGCACCACAACGGAAAACCCCGCCCGGAACAGATGACTGTTATTTATTTGAGGAAATTTTGTCGGCACTATAACAAGAGGCGTATCAGATCCCCACCGGCCTGGTATAGCGAGCGCCTCTTTACCCGTGGCCTCTCTCGTGTGTATCATAACCATATCAGCACCGCAGACGGCGTAATACCTAGCCCTTTTTACAGCCTCCGTCATGCCATAGCCTCGTATCAAGGCCTCTGTCCTTGCCACAATTATAAAATCCTTGGTATTCTGCGCGGCCTTGCCTGCCCTTATCTTCATGCCATGCTCTCGCATAGACAGTAACGGGGCCTTACCTCCCCACAATGAATTCTGTTTCGGAAACACATTATCTTCAACGCATATGCCGGCACAGCCGATCTTCTCAAATTCCCTGACCGTCCGGACAAAATTATGGAGCCCGCCGTATCCGTTGTCGGTATCAACTATCACCGGCAGTGATGCAGCGTCAACAATAGGCTTGGCGGCATTTAGCATATCTGTCATCGTTATAGAACCGTTATCCGTCAGCCCCAATCGTGCCGACACCTCAAATCCTGATACCCATATACCGTCAAAATCCGCCTCCTCCACAAGCCTTGCCGTTATCGCGTCTCCGGCGGAGACAAGCACGGCCTTCTTGCCCGTGTCAATAAATGTCTTCAGGTTCCTCCTGCGCCTTATGCCTTCCAGTATAGCGGTTGTTGTAATGTCAGGATATGCCTCAACCTGGACCACCTTGCACAGTCTTAACCGTTTTATCTTTTTATACTCGCCCGGAAGCCAGTCATTACCGTGAACAACCATATCAACCTTATATTTTTTAATATTCTCAAGCATAGTAGGGCGCCTGGAATCCATGCAGTCCTCGACAACCATATCAACACCTCTCACCGATCCTATAATAGCCTTTCTATCCTCAAAGGGTATTATAGGGTTTCTCTTGTATTTTTTTACAACATCGTCGGGATGGAGGCCTATGATCACAAAGTCCCCGAGCGCGCTTATCTTTTTGATGAACTCCAGATGTCCCCGGTGAAAAAGATCTCCAGCCATCGTGGCATATACCACTTTTTTCTTTTTATTTTTCATAATAGTACCTCGCACAGCTGTATTTCCGGTGTGAACAATTTTAAACACCAGCGGCCGGCAGGGGCCGCGGATATTTGTTCATTTGTTGAACATTATACTGGTTTGAGGCAATTAATGCAAGGGAAAATATAAAGAAATGGGGGTTTACTTTATCCGCGGGCGGGGCGTTTTACCGGAAGCCTTGGGGCAAGAGGCGATATCCTGCCGGATTTGAAGGTATAGTATTTGCCGCAATACCCGCATAAGGCCTTAGCGCGGGTAAGTTTAAGCCTACCCCCGCATTCGCATGCCCAGCCGATCTGTTTTGCCGGAACACCGGCTACCATGCAGTGATCAGGCACGTCCTTTTTTACCACTGCCCCGGCCCCCACAAAGGCATAACTGCCTATCGTAACGCCCGATACTATCGTGGCATTAGCGCCTATCGAGGCCCCTTTTTTAACAAGTGTTGGCAGAAATTCTTTTTTTCTGTCTATAAAGGCCCTCGGCGTGTAAACATTGGTAAATACGCATGACGGGCCGCAAAACACATCATCTTCCAGGCATACGCCTTTATACACGGAGACATTATTTTGTATCTTACAACCGTTTCCGATCTTGACATCAGGGCCGATAGAAACGTTTTGGCCTATCACGCAGTTTTTACCTATGTCGGAACCGGAAAGTATATGTGAAAAATGCCATATCCTCGTCCCGTCTCCTATCCTAACACCCTCCTCTACATATGAGCTCTGATGGCAAAAATAATCTCTCCCGGTCAAGGCCTTGCGCGCGCCTGCCTCTTCTTTTCTTATCAGCATATCCGCCTCCTCAAGAACGCTTAAAACCCTTAACCCCTCCCTGCCATCTGTCAACGGGGTCTTTCTTTCTTTGACACAACGGATAAAATGCGCTATCTCCTCCTTTAACGGTTCCTTTTTATCGGTTTCTATCACCTGACAATCCGCCTTTACGGCGACAGGCAGGTTGCCGTTATGCCATGTTATCCTGTGGGGATAGATAAACAGCTTCTCCTGTGTCATATCATCGAAAACCGCCATGGCCTTTGAGCCTACGACGACAAGCTTTTGCTCCTTGTAAGGATTAAGCCAGCTTACAAATATATGCGCCTTGACCTTGTTTCTGAATTCAAGAGTTGTCAGTGTAACGTCGTGGACCTTTTTGCTAAGATAATCCTCTCCGAAACAGCCTATCTTTACAGGCCTGTCATTTAATAGCATGAGTATTACGGAAATATCATGCGGGGCAAAACTCCAAAGGATATTCTCCTCAACCCTCACCTTGCCTATATTAAGCCTGTTGGAATTTATATACTGCATATCACCCAGGCGGCCCTCATCGATGATCTCCTTAAGCCTGATTACAGCGGGGTGATATTGCAGGATATGGCCTACCATCAATACACGCCTCTCTCTGTCGGCGATGCGGACAAGCTCTGTGCCGGCCTTAGTATTAAGCGCCAGCGGCTTTTCCACAAACACGTCCTTACCGGCAAGAAGCGCGGACCTGGCCTGGTCAAAATGGACGGAGGCCGGAGTTGATATAAGGACAGCATTGATCAGCGGGTCTTGCAAGATATCCTTAAAATTGCCGGTAAAACGGACACCCGGAAACGCGGGTTCCTTTTCTCTGATAACCCGGCTGTCGGCGTCACAAGCCGCGTGGAGAAACCCTGTCTCATAGGCATTACGAAGTATATTCTTACCCCAATAACCTAAACCGGCAACTGCTAATCTTATTTCCCGACTTTGCATATATATTCCATGTTTTATTCAAAAGAGCGATAGCTTGTCCCGCGCGCCCATTCACACACATCCTCAATGATCTTTTCCTTTGAGGCCGATGGCCTCCAGCCGTAATCCGCACAGACCCTGCTGTTATCAGTAATGTATACCGGCACGTCAAAGGGCCTTGTCCTTGACTCTGATAAAATACGGGTCTTATTACCCGTTACAGACCGGCATAAAACCGTAAGCTCCAGTAATGACAATGAATTGCCCGCGCCGCCGCCGACATTATAAACCCGGGCACTGCCCTTATCCATACCGTCTATCTGCATACCTATAAGGCGGCAGAGGTCATCTATATGCAGAATATCCCTTATCTGCCTGCCTTTGCCTGACCATCCGATATATGAAAGGGGCTTTTTAAAAAGATGTGCCAGGGTCCACAAGCTGATGAAACCCTGATCGGTTTTGCCAAACTGCCATGGCCCGGCTACAACACCAAGCCTGTTTATTACAGCCCCTATACTGTAATTAACGGCATATTCGGTAAGCAGTAATTCGCAGGAAAGCTTTGTCGCGCCATAAAGGCTTTTAGCGCCTTCAAGACAGAAGTCTTCGCTTATGCCTCTTGACGAAAAACCTTTTATTCCGCGTTTTTCATTCCACACAAAACGTGACTTTTCCTCTTTGATCTTGAGGGCATTTATGCCGGTATAAGGATAAACCCTGCTTGTTGATAAGAAGATAAAGTCGCTTGCCTTTTTACGTGCCAACTCAAGACAGTTAACCATACCCATTAGATTTGTGTTAATTACATATTCAGGACCTGACGATATATCGGCAAACACTGAAGGCTCGGCACTGCACTCTATGATAAGCCCGATAGGGCCTTTTATATCGAGGTCCTCACGGCACCTGATATCACCATGAAAAAAACTTATGCCGTTACAGGTCAGCCTTTGAATATTAAGCTCGGAGCCGCGCCTTTTAAGATTATCAAGGGCGATAATACCCGCCTTAGGATATCTCTGTTTAAGGTATAAGCAGATATTACTGCCTATAAATCCCGCGCCACCTGTTACCAGAATATTTTTATACTCCAATCCTTGCCCCCATCTCTTCGCACATCTGTTTTAGCGTCTCATCCAGGTTATATTGAAAATCCCACTTTGGATAATGGCCTTTGAATTTAGACACATCGGATACATACCAGATATGGTCTCCTGCCCTGGCCTTGTCACGATACTCCATATTCGCCTTTTTACCTGTTATGGCCTCTATTTTCTTTATCGCCTCGATAACGGAGGCATTTGAATGCCTCGCCCCGCCCATATTATACACCTCGCCCTGCCGGGGGTTCTGATAAAAATGATAAAAGGCGTTTACCAGATCATGGGAATGCATATTATCCCTTACCTGCTTCCCCTTATAACCGTTAATGACGTATCTTTTACCGGAAAGTATACATTTGATAAGGTAGGCGAGAAAACCGTGCAAGACAACGCCGCTATGATAGGGGCCTGTAAGACAGCCTCCTCTGAATACAGCTGTTTTTAAACCGAAATACCTGCCGTATTCCTGCACAAGCAGATCGGCTGAGGCCTTTGACACGCCAAACAAACTGTGCGTGGACATGTCAATACCCATCGTCTCGTCAATACCCTGATAAAACCTGTGTCCCGGCGGCAGTTCATACCTTGTATCAAGCTCTATAAACGGCAGAGTATTGGGGCTGTCTCCATAGACCTTGTTTGTTGAGGTAAATATGAAAACCGCTTCAGGGCAATGCCTACGAAAGGCCTCAAGGAGCAAAAGCGTGGCAGAGGCATTCACGCTAAAATCTGTTTCAGGGTCTGTCGCCGCCCAATCATGAGAAGGCTGGGCGGCTGTATGAACGATTAAGTCAAATCTTTCCCCGCTGAACACTTCATCTATGCCGGCCTTGTCCCTTATGTCAATATCAATATGCCGAAAATCCGGAAATTTTCCGGTAAGAAGCTCTTTATTCCACAAGGTGCCGGCATCAGGGCCAAAAAAAAAGCTTCTCATGTTATTATCAATTCCTGTAACGTGAAAGCCCTTTTGAGAAAAAAACCTGACGGCCTCTGAACCGATCAATCCGCTGGAACCTGTTACCAATATATTTGGGATCATTTAGCCTGTATAGACAGTTTAATTAACGCAAAAACTCTGGTATGAATACTACCATATTTTGACTGTTTCGTCAACACCGGGGATATGCCTTGCGCAGGATAGGGCCACGTCTTTAAGGATTAAAATTTATGGATAACCAGGCCCGTAATAGGTTTAGGATAAAAATAGGTGGATTTGTGAGGCATCCTTTCATCGTTTTCAGCCAGCGTTATCACGTCATCCATTGTGGACGGGTTCACCAATACACCCAAACCATGCCTGCCCCGGTTGACCTGGGTTATAAGCTCCGCACTGTCCTTGTAATAATAGATATTGCGCTCTTTTCCGACGCGTTCTTTTATCCTCAAAAGCCTCTTGAATATGATATTATGCAGTATGGAGACATCAAGTTCTTTCCATCTAAGAGAAGCGCTTTTGGGTTCCATGTCCTTTATAATATCCTTGTCTTTAAGGCACACAAAGATATATGTTTTTTTATAATACATTACAAAGGCGCATTTTTTTAATGAAAACGCACGTTTTAAAAACCCTCCAACAGCGGCCGGTCTGATTATCCTGACATCAAAATGCGGCATTAGCCTGTCTTTTATATGATCAATGCCAAAACCTGCCGGCAATTCCCCGATGGCCCGGTGTGTCGGAAGTATCCTAAGCCCCTTATCACGCGAACTTACAAAATATGTCAGGGTAAATCTGTGCCCGCTCATGTGCGGGGTTTTTGATTTAAAGTAATCCCTTACCTTTACCGACGCTTTAAAACGGTGGTGCCCGTCTGCTATAAATGTCCTGGAACAAGCCAGTCTTTTAACTATACCGGCTATTGATTCCTTATCGGTAAGACGCCATAACCTATGCCTGCTGTTGTCGGCGCGTATATCCAACTCCGGCAGACTCTTTTTGATTATCCTTTTTAACTCCGCCTGACATAAACCGTCCTTGTCCTGAAACACCATAAAGACAGGACTTAGGTGGGCCTTGACAGCCTTCATCAGGTTTACCCTGTCAAGCAAAGGTTTTAAAAATACATTCTCGTGCGGCAGAGGGGAATTACCCCTTGGGCCTTCAAGCTTAAGAAGCGAAAGAAATCCAAGCCTTGTTGACAACCTGCCATTAAATAAAAATTCCTGTTCATAAATATACAACGACTCCGTGCTGTCTTCGCGTAAAAGGCCTTTGTCTATCCATGAAGAAAGCTCATGACCGGCCCGGCGATACCCGCTCTTAACACCCTTGCGTTCGGGAAGAACTATTTTTACGATATTATAAGGAGATTTTTTTAAAAACCCGCCTCGCTGCCGCCTATTTATCACATCATAAGGTGGGCATACAACCTTGTCTAATCTTATACCGTTATCGTATCTTAGGGCCTTAAAAGGCGCTATCCTAACCATATATTCCCCTTTTATCTTTTCCCTTTGAGACAAAAAAACAAAACGCCTGATAAGGCGCCGGCGGCGTTACACAGGATATCCGGTATCTCCAAACCCCTGTGGGGCAGGAATAACTGGTAGATCTCTATTAAGACCCCATAAATAAAAGCGGTGCCAAACGCCCTAACCCCGGATACAAGCTGTGATATATCCACACCCATATTGTAAAAGGCCCTGAAAAGCAGAAATGATAATACCGCATAAGCAATGAAATGAAATATCTTGTCAGGGCATATACCGAATTCTACTTCCCGCGGGACAGCAATAGATGACAAAACGAATATGGCAAGAGCGCATATTATAACGGGAAACCGATATTTTAAAAAATGTCCTTCCGCCATGCGCTATTTCCCGGAATTCGGACAGTTGGGACACGATGATTTTTTGCCGGCGGAGCAATGGTCTGACCCTTCTTTTTCAGCCTTGCGTTTATAATCAGGCTTACGGTAATCAGTGGCATAAAAACCAGCACCCTTGAGAATAAAACCCGAACCGGAACTTATAAGGCGGTGCACTTTTCCGGTACAAAATTTGCATTTTTTAACAGGCGCAGCGGTAATAGACTGAAACTCCTCAAAGATCTTGCCGCATTTTTCGCATTTATATTCATACGTCGGCATATCAGTTCCCCCTCCCATGCGGGTTGTTTACCGGACAGGTCAATGAAATACCTCTTTTATCTTGTTCATAAAGGAATTAATGCCAGGCGTTGACCTGCCGCCAAGAGCGTCAAATTCCTTCAATAATTCCTTCTGCCTGACAGAGAGCCTTGCCGGCACATCAATAGTAACCTTTACAAGTTGGTCCCCCTTGCCGTAACCATGAACATCTACAATACCCTTTTCGCGCAGTCTAAACATTTTTCCCGGCTGTGTACCGGCAGGTATCTTCATCTTAACATTACCATATAAAGTCGGGACATCCACATCATCTCCTAATGCCGCCTGGGAAAAGCTGACAGGAAGTTCGCATATCACATTATTTCCGTCGCGTTTATATAAAGGGTGTTTTTTTACATAGATTAGTATATAAAGATCGCCGCGGCCGCCGCCCCTGGTCCCTGCCTCTCCTTCACCGTGAACCCTGACCTTTGTACCCGTATCAACACCTGCCGGTATATTAACGTCTATCTTTCTCTCCTGCTTTATCCTGCCTGTGCCGCGGCACTCGATGCATGGAGATGATATTATCTCTCCCTCACCCCGGCAATGAGGGCATGTCCTTGCTATGCTTAAAAAACCTGACTGGCTTCTTATCTGTCCGCTGCCACCGCAGTGAGAACAGCGTGATTTACCGGTGCCGGGTTTAGCTCCATGGCCTTTGCAGGCGAGGCATGTCTCGTACCTGGGAAGTTTTATCTTTTTCTCAACACCAAAAGCGGCCTCCGCAAACTCTATCTCCATACTCATCTCAAGGTCATTTCCGCGCCTCGGACCCTGCCTGCGCCTCGTGGAAGACTGTTCGCCAAAGATACCGTCAAATATATCGCCGAAAACGCCCCCACCGGAACCGCTAAAGCCGCCCATAAAATCGCGGAACACCTCCTCCGCATGCTCCATATTGCCCGGGCCGGACCCAAATCCGTTCTGGAAAGCGCTATGGCCATACTGATCATACTGCGCCTTTTTCTTAGAGTCGCTTAAGACCTCATAGGCCTCCGTGGCCTCTTTGAATTTCTCGGATGCCTGTTTCTTTTCGGGCTCCTGCACCCTATCGGGATGATATTTGAGAGCAAGCTTTCTATACGCCTTCTTTATATCATCCTCGCCAGCGCCGCGGGCGACACCGAGTATTTCATAGTAATCACGTTTTGACACTATAAGACCCTTAACCCTTCTTTTGCTTTAATTACCTTTATCTTCTTTATATTCGGCGTCAACCACATCGTCCTTGCCGGATGACGAGTTATCATCCGAGCGGGCATCATTTTTTCCGGCATCCGCGCCATCCTGGGGGCCTGCCTGCGCGCCCGGTTGCTGCTGCTTGGCAGCCTGCGCCTTATAGATCTCCTCGGCGAGTTTATGGGATGATTTGGAAAGCTCATCCATTGAACTTTTGATAGCCTCCGCGTTATCTGACTTTAACTTTTCCTTTAGGTCATTTATATTGGACTCTATAGCCTGTTTCTCGGCGTCAGAGACCTTATCGCCATAATCCTTCAGCGCCTTTTCTGTTGAATAGATAAGGGTATCCGCCTGGTTCTTTACCTCTACAACCTCTTTCCTCTTTTTATCCTCATCGGCAAAGCGCTCGGCATCCTTCACCATCTTCTCTATCTCTTCCTCGCTAAGCTTCTTTGGAGCCGATATCCTGATGGACTGTTCCTTGCCGGTGCCAAGGTCCTTAGCGCCCACATGGACTATGCCGTTCTGATCTATATCAAATGAGACCTCTATCTGCGGTATACCTCTTGGGGCCGGGGGTATCCCTACCAGGTCAAACCTGCCAAGCTCAACATTGTCATTTGCCATCTGCCGTTCGCCCTGAAGAACGCGTATGGTAACCGCCGGCTGGTTATCCGATGCCGTAGAAAATGTCTGACTCTTCTTTGTGGGCACCGTGGTATTTCTTTCTATCAATTTCGTGAAGACCTGGCCCAATGTCTCGATACCTAAAGAAAGCGGAGTCACATCCAGCAAAAGGACGTCCTTGGCATCGCCTTTAATAATAGCCGCCTGCGCCGCCGCGCCTAAAGCCACGCACTCCATAGGGTCAATACCGCGCTCTATCTTTTTGCCGACATAATCCTCCAAGAATTTCTGCACTATCGGCATACGTGTGGGCCCGCCAACCATTATTATCTTGTCTATGTCCCTTACTCTTAATTTCGCATCATCTATGGCCTGTTGTAAGGGATGCTTGCACCTATCAATTATCGGAGCTACAAGCTCCTCGAGCCGGGCCCTGTTGATCGTCATAGTAAGGTGTTTCGGGCCCGAGGCGTCTGCCGTGATAAAGGGCAGATTGATGTCTGTGGTCAGGGCGCTTGACAATTCAACCTTGGCCTTTTCGGCGGCCTCGCGCAGCCTCTGCATAGCCATCTTGTCTTTTCTAAGGTCAATACCCGACTGTTTTTTAAAGTCATCTGCTATAAAATCAATGAAGACATTGTCCATATCCGTACCGCCAAGCTTGGTATCGCCGCTTGTTGACTTTACCTCGAAAGTAGCCGCCTTGTGTTCATCGTCCCAACCCATATCAAGGATAGTTACATCAAGAGTGCCTCCACCGAAGTCAAACACCATTATCATCTGTTCCTTACCGGCCTTATCAAGGCCATAGGCAAGGCAGGCGGCCGTGGGCTCATTGATTATCCTCAATACCTCAAGCCCGGCTATCTTTCCCGCGTCCTTCGTGGCCTGGCGCTGATTATCATTAAAATAGGCCGGCACCGTTATAACCGCCTCTTTTACCTCCTCACCAAGATAGCTCTCAGCGTCCTGCTTCACCTTCTGCAGGATAAAGGCTGATATCTGCTGGGGCGTATAATTCTTGCCGTACGCATTAAAATGGAAATCCTCGCCCATCCTCCTTTTTGCGGCCTGTATAGTGCCTTCGGGATTTACCGACGCCTGTCTTCTGGCGGGCTCACCGACAAGTTTTTGGCCGTCTTTTGTAAAAGCCACTACCGAGGGAAAGGCCTTACCGCTGGCGACACCGGCGCCTTCGGCCGAAGGTAATATTGTAGGCCTGCCGCCTTCCATTACAGCCGCTGCTGAATTTGATGTGCCCAAATCAATCCCTATTACTCTTGCCATTTTTTGTCCCTCCTGATTTTTTTTAAAAAAACCCGCCGAGCCTCGCCTGGAAAGGCTGCCCGTGATCTACCGTCTAATCCTGCGGGCATTGGCCGTCTTGCGTTTTATTTTTATCCTCTTTGTTCTCTTTATCCTCTTTTTTCTCAATATCTTCGCTAAGATTTTTTACCTCTTCATCGTTAAGCGCCTGCTGGGGAGCGTCCTGTTGCCTGCCATTTTTGGCCACCTTTACCATGGCAGGCCTTATAACCTTATCGTTTAGCATATAACCCGGCTGGAACTCCTCTAATATAGCTCCTTCATCGGCATCAGGGGCCTCAACGGCCTCAATGGCATCATGCCTGCCCGGGTCAAATCTCTCCCCGAGACTGTTTATCCTCTTAAGACCCTTTTCCTCAAGCAGTTTATGAAGCTGTTTGGATATAATGTCAACTCCCTGATGCAGTAATTTAAAATCCTGTTTACTGTCAGCGGCCTTTATACTGCGCTCAAAATTATCAAGCATGCCGACAAGCTCTATTATAAGCGATTCATTGGCGTATTTTATAAACTCCTGCCTCTCGCGGGCAGAGCGTTTCCTAAAATTATCAAACTCCGCCTGCAGCCTTAATAATCTGTCCTGGCAGGCATCTTTTTTTGAAAGCTCCTCGCGAAGGACCTTTATCTCCGCCCCAGCGTCTCCTGTGCCGGAGGCAGAGTCTGCCTGTTCTCTGGGCATTTCTTTTTCCTGCTCTTTGTCTTTATTCTTGTCCTTGAAGATCATTTTAATATCCGGCTTAATTTATCCGCTACATAATCAACCACAGAAACAAGCCTGGCATACTCCATGCGTTTTGGTCCTATTATCCCGAGTATACCGCATGAGGCATCCCCTATGCGGTAACCGCTGGCTATCATACTGCAATCTGAAAATTCATCTCCTAATTCAGAACCTATATATACGCCCGGCGCTTCCTTATCGCTTATCCTCTTAAGCAGCGAGAACAAAAAGTCCTTGTCTTCAAGCCGCCTCAAGAGGCTCTTTACCTTTTCCACGTTTTCGAATTCTGGCTGTTCCGTTATATGAAACCTGCCGTCAAGATATATCCTGTTCTCCTTCACCACCTCAAGCATTATATCAATAATAGCCTTGGCACGGTCCAGCACATAAAAAAAGGAATCCCTTTCGGCTATAAGCTTCTGGGCGATTTCCTGCCTGATATCATTCAAGGAGTTCCTGCCCATATATTTATTAATAAAATTAGCTATGCGCGACAGTTCCTGCGGCGGGATATCCTCATCAAGTGAGGCTACAAAATCTTTCGTAACCCCCAATGATGTGATAAGAACGACCAATATCTCATTGGCATTAAGCTTTATCAGCTCTATATGCTTAAAAGGGCTATTTTGCAAAAATGGCAGAAACACAACACCCGCCTGATTTGTTATTGATGATAAGATACCCGATGTCTTGTCAAGAAGGCTGTTGAGCTCACTTATCCTGGCCTCAAACTCCTTGTCCACAAGCCTCTTTTCTTCTTCAGTAAGCAGAGACGCCCTCATAAGCCTGTCAATATAATGTCTGTAACCTTTCTCGGTTGGCATCCTGCCGGCCGATGTGTGCGGGTGCGTTATGAGGCCCTGTTCCTCAAGATCACTCATGACATTCCTGACACTGGCAGGACTTAGGCTCATACGCAGTTTTTTACTTATGGCCCTGGAGGCTATGGGCTCGGCCGTGTTAATATAGGTATCAATAATCATACCCAATATCTTGTCTCTTCTGGTATTAACATCTTTCTGCGCCATCTCATAACCTCA
>JBAZLY010000009.1:0-41085 GCA_041650035.1 Candidatus Omnitrophota bacterium
CAAGGCTTAAACGTATGGCACGCCAGCCCAAAAAAGGGTTCATCTCTTTGGGCACATCAAGCTGGGACAAGAATTTATCCCCGCCAAGGTCAAGACTTCGTATCGTGAGGGTATTTGGTTTTATCTTATCTATCACAGCTTTATACGCCTGATAATGTTCTTCCTCGGTTGGCAAACCCGCACGATTCATATAAAAATATTCTGTCCTATAAAGCCCTATGCCTTCGGCACCATGGGCGATTACCGCGGATACCTCATCCGGCAATTCTATATTGGCGCCCAATTCCACCCTGTGTCCGTCAACGGTCTGGGCGGGCAAACATCTTAGATCTTGGAGCTCTTTATCGGACTTTATAAGCTTCTTCTGTTCCCTAATGTATTGAGAGACTGCAGACCTGGGCGGGTTCAGATAGACATGTCCGGTAGTCCCGTCAATAATAAGGGTATCACCGTTTTTAACGTTTTCCGTGATATTTTCAAGCCCGACTACGGCAGGTATTTCAAGGGATTTTGCCATGATAGCCGTATGCGATGTCTTCCCCCCTATGTCTGTCACAAAACCGACGATATGCCTCCTATGCATTGTGGCAGTGTCGCTTGGGGCCAGGTCATAAGCGACAACAATGGACTTAGGCGGTATATCAAGCAGGGTCTGTTTTTTCTTTCCCAGCAGATTTCTTAAAAACCTCTTTCCAACATCCTCTATATCGGTTATGCGCTCCCTTAGATATTCATCATCCATCTTCTGGAAGGCGTCTATATACTTGCGCAGGACATCCTCGAATATATATTCAACATTGTATTTCTGGTCCCTTAAACGGCTTATCACCTCGTCTATTATCATCCTGTCTTCAAGCACGAGCAGATGGGCGTTAAAAATATCCCCATGCTTAGCGCTCATCTCCATGGAAATATTATTGCGTATGGTTATAAGCTCCGAGCGCGTCTTTATCAGCGCCTCTTCGAATCTGGCTATTTCGGACGGAATATCCGATGCCTTGATCCTCATCTTCGGGACCTGGATATCCTCGCTGTTATAGAGGTAAGCCTTGCCTATTGCTATGCCGGGAGACGCGGCAATCCCTTTAAACATAAAACGTCTTTCTTTTCCACGCGGGGTTATTTTTGTTCATAATAATCATCCCTGTCTTCTATCAATACCTTTTCAAGCTCCGACACGGCAGCCTCGGCATCCGCGCCAATGGCCTTCAAACATACCAACGCGCCGCGTTCGGCCGCCAGCATAAGTATGCCCATTATAGATTTGCCGTTTACCTCCTGGCCGTCTTTTATAATGGATATATCGCTGTCAAATTTATTCGCGACCTGGACAAAAAAAGCGGCAGGCCGGGCGTGCAGCCCCTGCTTGCTCTTAATCGTGATATTTTTTGTTACTGTCTTAAACTCCATTTTCAGCCTCCCGAATTATCTATGAGCGGCTTCCGATTTGGCGATAGAAATAATGTCAATTATAGACTTCGCCAGCCTCCTGGGGTTATGCCTTAAATATTCCATATCGCGCATGCCGCTTACGGTCATAAAACTATCCTCTATCGGCATGACCCCTAACCCCCTTATATTGTCTAAATCGGCCTCGACCCTGCAGGCATTTTCCGATCTATAGCGCTGTTCGACCGCCTTGGGTATATTGGAATTGTTGATAATAGCGTAATCTATCTTTTTTAATCTTGTATTATGCAATAAGACCTTTACGTGGTCGCTGGATTTAAAATTCGTTGTCTCCCCGGGCTGGGTCATAACATTGCAAACATACAGTTTTATCGCGGTCGAATTATTTACCGCCGCCGCGATAGGCCCTATAAGCAGATTCGGCATAATGCTTGTGTAGAGGCTGCCCGGGCCCAATACTATAGCGTCGGCATTGGCTATGGCTTCCAGGGAGCTTTCTGTAGGCTGACAATCCGCCGGATCGAGATACAATCTCTTAATAGGGCTCTTGTTCTTTCTCCTTGTTATATTAGACTCGCCCGAAGTGCTCGTGCCGTCCTTCAGTTCGGCGATCAACCTGACCTTGGAGAGGGTAGACGGGAGGACACGGCCCCTTATGGCAAGTATCTTACTTGCCGCCTGAACAGCCTCTCCAAAATCCTTGGTAACCCTTGAAAGGGCCAATAAAAAGATATTGCCGAAACTATGCCCGCCTAAAGTCGATTCACCTTCAAACCGGTACTGGAAAAGTTCTTCCATTAGGGGACTTGTGTCAGCAAGGGCAACCAAACAATTTCTTATATCCCCCGGAGGCAATATATTAAAATCCTCCCTTAGCTTGCCTGATGAGCCGCCATCATCAGCCACGGTTACTATGGCAGTAAGGTTGCTCGTATATTGTTTTAATCCCTGCAAAAGAACGGAAAGCCCTGTTCCGCCTCCGATAGCCGCTATCCTTAACCCGCGCTCAAGATGCTTTTTCTGGTATAAAAGATCTACCAGTTCTTCCTGCCTCTGTGGGGAAACAACACCAAGGAAAATAAAAATAACCCTTTTTACTCCAAGAAATATTATCACCATGCCAATGAACATATAAGTAATGCCGACTGCCCTGAACAAACTAGTGGGTCCTGACAAAAATTGTCCACCGGCTACAATAAAAATGATGCCTACAAACGATAAAGACAGCCAGCGTTTAACACCCATGCCGGGATAAAGCCACTTAAAAGGCTTAAAAAACTGTGATAATTTTTTTTTGAATTTTATTTTTTTGCCCACTTTCAGGACTTCCTGTCTTCCTGGGCTATTATATTGAATACGGCCTTTTCATCCTTTGCCGCTATAAGAGAGTCTCTTACAAACTTGTCTTTAAGCATACGGGATATCTTGGCTAACGCTTTAAGGTGGGGGCCGGCGGCGCATTCAGGGGCAACTAAGAGCATAAATATATGGGTTGGTTCTCCGTCCAACGAATCAAAATCAGCGCCGGCCTTTGACACTCCTAATGCCGCGACAAGCTCTTTAACGCACTTGGATTTGGCGTGCGGTATACCTATGCCCTGACCTATGCCTGTGGAACCCAGGGCCTCACGATTCATCAGTATCTCTACCAAAGACGTTTTATCCTTAGTGGAATAATTCGCCGGCAAAAGCCCTACCAACTCGCTTATGACATCTTTCTTTTCCACGGACTTAAGATCCGCCTTGATAGCATTCTTATCTAAAATATCGATGATTTTCATACTGCCCACTGTCTCCTCTTTAAAAATTCTGCTTGAACGCATACTTGAACACATATCAGGTAATCGCGGTATCAAAAACAATGGAGCGGGTGATCGGGCTCGAACCGACGACAATCACGTTGGCAACGTGATGCTCTACCAACTGAGCTACACCCGCTGATATCTGTAAATAACAGACCAAACTGACCCATAACAGCCATAACATGATCAAAAACAGGCAAATACCGTTGCGCGTAAAATGGTGCGGATGGAGGGAGTTGAACCCCCACGAGTTACCCCACTAGATCCTAAGTCTAGCGCGTCTGCCAGTTCCGCCACATCCGCTCACCGGCAAAAAACCTTTGACCGGGATAGACAATAAATCCAATTCCCTTATCAATAAGAACCTTATGCCAGGTCTAAAAAATATCGAAACAACGCCTTAATACAGTTTTATCGCTTGGACCTATTAGAGTCTCTTGAGGACATGGTACCCGCACAAGGATTCGAACCTTGGACCGTCACCTTAAGAGGGTGCTGCTCTACCAGCTGAGCTATGCGGGCCAATCCTGTACAAACCTTTTAACGATAAAAACACCCAAATGGGTTATATACTAACATAAAATCATATTAAGTGTCAATTATAAAGTCTGTCGTATTAACACACGCCGCAACAGTTGCTACGGGTCGGCCATTCGCCCTTAAAATGCTCCTATTTGTCGCATTTTATTACAGGGCTCTCTTCGATTCCTGCCTAAAACATTGGCGCCCCGAGCAGGAATCGGCGCCCTACACTCACTTCGTTCGTTACGGGTCGGCCATTCGCCCTTAAAATGCTCCTATTTGTCGCATTTTATTACAGGGCTCTCTTCGATTCCTGCCTAAAACATTGGCGCCCCGAGCAGGAATCGAACCTGCAACCTTTGGATTCGAAGTCCACTACTCTATCCGATTGAGCTATCGGGGCAGAGCCGGCGGAATATATATTTCGAAAGTGTTTTTGACCTTGAGGGCGCTAAACATATCTATTTGGATTTCTCCATAAGTTTGTTTATCTTATCTGCCAGTGCCTTAAGTTCATCCCTTGACCGAAGCTTTATGGGACCCTGTCTTTTACCCGCGATCATAATATCCAATTCCTTTTCAAGCCTGTATATGGGCCCGGCAATCCTATGAGATAATTCAAGCGCGGTGAGCCATATAGCCAATAGCGCTATCGGCAATGAGACAAGTAATATTATATTGACCTTGCGGGCAACCGGTATAAGATTATAGGCTACCATTTCAGGTATGCCCATTTGCCACGCCAGCATATTGAATATAAGGTAATAAAGGCATAAAGCCACAATCGCCATCGGTATAACAGCGGCCGCGAAAACCAATAGCAATGTCTTGTTCTGAACAGGCGTATTGATAAACTTTATCTTCCTCATATTAGTTATGCTATTTTTCATCTTTATACCCCACTTTTAATTCTTTGTAATTGGCCTCCGCCGTGCTTTGCGTATTGTCGGTATCTGTCATTATCGCTATAGCACCCACGCGGCCGGGCTCCTTGCCAAAGGCCTTTTTGTAATCCTCCAGGATATTCCTCTCGGCAAAAACCCATTTGCCGACATTGTCCGTGCCGGACTCAACAACAAAAAGCTTTATATTCCCCGAATAGGGACTGGTAATAATGGTGCCTTCAGGCAGGTCCTTATCCCAAACATACTCAAGGCATTTGGTAAGATTAAAAGAAAGCCTCGGGAATATTACATACAATCTCGCGGCATAATCATCCTTTTCGATCCAATGCTCACCAGCGGCATTACCGGCCAACTCATGCTGCGCAGCCGGAAACCGCAATACGGTCCACTGCCAGCTTATCATTGGGTATTGTCTCGGGTCGAATTTTATTTCATAAAAAATGCCGGAGGCGGAATTCTCGCTGTAGGCCCTAAGATACCGGGTGCCTTTTCCAGCCTTTACAGAATAAAGAACGCGCCCCCTGAATATCTTTTCCTGCCATTCAGAAAGCGCGTTTTTTTCTTTGAAAGGAAATATTTTAGGCAACCTTGCCGCGCAGGCATCGGCTGTTAACAGAAATATGAAAAAAATCAAAAAAAGATTTACGCTTATCCGTTTCAAAAGCATACTACCTTCGGCTTCTACCTGGTGATAAAACGGCACCTCGCCTTTTTCGCCTTAAAGAATTCCTTAGTAAACTCTCTCGCCTTCTTTTCATCATATTCCAGGCATGAAAAAATATTTATATAGGCCGTTTTCCAAAACTCGGAAAAATGGCCCGTGATGGAACTGGTCTCTATAAGCTGAACCAGCGAGTAGCCTTTTGTGTACGCGGCGTTTGTGCCAAAATGCGGTATAAGCGTCTTGCCAAACTGTTTCATCTTAATCAGTCTGCAAAGCGTATCGACATATTCTTTCAATTTCTTCTTGGAGGAAATAATGCCAAGGTCGCAACCCGAAAGATCCATAATCAATTCATAACCATAAGTCTGCTTCTCCATCCCGCGTTTCTCCTTAAACATTCGGCAGAATTGCGCTGCCCTGACAGCTTTTTACGCCTCCCTTGCCACGGCCCAGGCCGTAATACGCAAAATAAGCGCGAAATTTAGGCATATTTATACAGCCATTTACCGTTTTTGTCAATATTTTTTTAGCGTGAAATGCCTCTGACAACATTATACATGAAAACCCGTTATGGGCAATACAAAAATACGCTATCGGTATTTTAAACTGTAGATCAAATACGAAGTGTGCGGGCGCCTCTGCCCGGTAACGCCCTGCCGGGGATATCAAACGGCAAAGGCTTCTCATTTACTACGGTCTCAAGACCCATGGTATTCAGCAATGATATGAACGGATCGGGGTCAAGCTCTTCGACGTTTACCATACCGCGAACATCCCATGGCCCTCTGGCTATCAGGATAGACGCCGCAACAGGCGGAACGCCCGCAGTGTAGGAAATAGCCTGGGACTCCACCTCTTTATAACACTGTTCATGATCGCAGATATTATATATAAATATTTCTTTTTTTTCATCTGCCTTACTGCCGCTGATAAAATTACCTATGCATGTCTTCCCTTTATAATCAGGTGCGAGAGACAGCGGGTCCGGCAATAATGCCTTTAGCACCTTAAGAGGGACTGCTTCAACGCCCTCCGCTGTCCTTACCGGCTTTTCCGATAAAAGACCTAAGTTTTTCAGCACATTAAACACGTTTAAATAATGCTCATTAAACCCCATCCAGAACCGTATGCTCGAAGCCTTGATATTCTTTGAAAGCGAGTGAAGCTCGTCATGGCCGTTTAGATACACGTCCTGCTTGCCCACAACGGGAAAATTATAACCCGTTTTTATTGAATGGACATCCTCCGTGACCCATCTGCCCCCTATCCATGCCCACACCTTTTTAAATTCTCTGAAATTGATCTCCGGGTCAAAATTTGTCGCGAAATACCTGCCGTGGTTACCGGCATTAACATCAAGTATATCTATCGTGTCTATCCGGTCAAAATAATGTTTAACCGCAAAGGCGCAATAGGCATTAACAACGCCGGGGTCAAAGCCGGCGCCTATGACAGCGGTTATCCCATGCTCCTTGCAAAGCGGTCTTCTTTTCCATTCATAATTAGCATACCAGGGAGGGTCTTCGCAGACCTTGCCGGGGTCTTCATGTATCGCCGTGTCTACATATGCCGCGCCTGATTTTACGCACGCCTCAAGCAATGACATGTTGACAAATGCCTGTGCCAGATTTATAACAATCTGCGACCCTGTCTCTTTTATAAGCTTAACCGTCTGCGGTATGTCCATGGCATCGGCCTGCCTGGAGCTAATCTTTTTAGAGGCGTCCTTTAGGCTGTTCTTTCTCTTCACGCTGCTGATTATATCGTCGCACTTTGCCTTAGTCCTTGACGCTATGCAGATATCGCCTAAGATATCGTTATTCTGCGCGCATTTATGCGCAGCGGCACGGGCGACCCCTCCAGCCCCTATAATTAATACATTTTTCTTCATTTACGCGGTGCCTCCTCATTAAAAAAATATATTAATCAAGATAAGTTGTCCACGAAATCCTTATAGCCAAACTTACGGACAATATCAATTTTGCCATTAAGCCTCTTGACCACGATAGCTGGCATCTGAAGACCGTTAAACCAGTTCTTCTTTACCATCGTGTATCCGCCCGCATCTTTAAACCGTATAATATCCCCCGGACGCGGGCGCCGTTTAAAACGGTATGACCCGAATATATCACCGGCAAGACACGAACGGCCTGCTATCGCGCATCGAAAACCTTTCCCCTCTACGGCATTCACCTTGGCGTCTAAACTGTATATCAGCAGGTCAAGCATATGCGCCTCGGTTGAGGCATCTACAATGGCGGTATTTGTCTTGTTCCGGACCACATCAAGGACCGAGCAGACAAGCTCCGCGGACTGCATTATTACGCTCTCGCCCGGCTCAAGGTAAACCTGAGTATTAAAACGACCGGCAAAATCCCTGATCGCGGCGCAGAAATCCTCAACAGGATAACCCTTGCGGGTAAAATAAATCCCGCCGCCTAAACTCACCCATTTACAATATTTTAATATATCCTTATATTCATTTCCAATATAATCTATACTGGCTCGAAGGTTTTCAAAATCCGTATTCTCGCAGTTAAAATGAAACATCACCCCGTCGATATACGGCAGCGCCTGCCGAATGAGCCTCTTGCCCGGGACGCCGAGCCGGCAATATTTGCGCGCTGGGTCGGCAAGATCAAAATGAGAATAACTTATGCCGGGGTTTATCCTGATGCCCAGCCGTGCCTTCCCCGCGAGCGGGCCAAACGTCTTAAGCTGGGACACTGAATTAAATATAATCTTGTCCGCGATACCCCGGAGATCAAAGATATCTTGCCTTTTATAACCCGGCGAATACACATGAACCTCTTTTCCAAATTTCTCATGCCCCAAACGCGCCTCATAAGGAGAGCTTGACGTAGTCCCATCCATGTATTGCCTTATCAGACCAAAAACACTCCATGCCGCGAAACACTTAAGTGCCAAGACACATTTGGCCCCGGAGGCCTTTTTAATACCCCCTATGATTCGAAGATTGCTTAACAGCGCCTTCTCGTTAATTAAATAATACGGTGTCTCCAGTTTCATGGATAATCTTTCCTTTAAAAAACTAAAAAACTCGCGCGATTTATTCGCAAGAGTTTTCTTAAAATACACGCATAGCTGATTGGTCCGTGTAAAGCCTGCTAATCGGGGCTTTTACCCTTGCGGAACAGATTATAATAACCGGATAGCTTTGCCTGAAAATGCAACGGTTTAGTCATGTCAGAATCCGTTACTTTTATCCTCTTGATCTCATAGAGGTCAAAATTAGACTTATCAAAACCCCGGTTTGTGGCACAGGCGCCTTTATACCCGGCGCCGCGGACGATCTCTTTGATTCTGTCGTTAAAACCGCCTGTCGGATAACAAAAATATTTCACCTCTTTGCCCACCCGGCTTTCGATGTCCAGTTTGCTTGATACTATCTCCGAGATAAACTCATCCTCATTTTTAACCGCGGGCAGATAAACACCCATCCGCGTATGAGAGCCTATATCAATATTGTTCATGGCCATTATCCGCACCTGGTCCCAATTAAGATAACCTGCCTTAGCGCCCACCCGGGCCGTTTCTAAAAAAACGGTTGCAGGCATGCCGTATCTCGCCAATACAGGAAAGGCCTTGATAAAATTATTCTCAAAACCATCGTCAAATGTCAAGACCACCTCTTTGCGCAAGGGCCTTGCGCGGCGAGAGACTCTTTCTACGAGTTCGTCGAGGGATATCACTTTAAAACCCGCTTTGTGCAAATACTCTATCTGTTTTTGAAAAATTTCAGGGTCAACACTTAATGTGCTTTCAGGCCCTGCCGCTATCGAGTGATACATGAGCACAGGCACCGCGTAACGAGGCCTGGCATAGAAAAGGTAAAAAGATCCCGCGGCCGCGCAAAATAAAATAAACGCTATTAATATTTTTTTTGTTACACGCATAAAAAATCCAACATTGATAATGCTTGTATAACATAAACGGGAATAAACGTCAAGATTAAATCGGGCAAAGGCAAAATACCGGGATCAGGCCGCGTTCGCGCATGAATTAAAATTCATCACCTTAACACTTTCGCTGCGGTCAATCCCTTTGCGTACTGTCTTCCAGGAAATCCCGTAGCTTCCGACAGCAATATAAAATTCATCAAGCGACCTAAAACCTAAATTCTTGCTGACCTGCATTAGTTTTATTTCCGAAATACCGTTCTTCAGGTCTAATCCTATTTTATTTTTATCCTCAACAATACTTATACCTGACGAACGCGCGTAGCGCTTTAAATGATCCAATGTCAGTTGCTTAGTTGAGGCAACGGCCGCGAATAGCTCTCGTTCGTTTAAAAGCCCAAGCCTGCGAGCTAATGGAAGGAAGAAGTTACCGATTGATATATTGTTTACCGCAAAACCCGCGGCCTTAACGATATTCAGCCCCTGTTTCGCAGACCCCTCTATGTTGTCATTATAGAGATTGTTCAAGAGCATGTGTGCCCGCAGGGTCTTGGCAAATTTGTCAATAGAAATCTGCGCGTGGAGCGAATTAGGCAGCCAATCCTTAGCATGGTTAATATATACGAAATCGGCCGGACGCAGTTGATACTTGCTATCACGCTTGACGCGTGGCGACTCTTTTGTCCTGCATGATTCAATATCGTGCGAAACACAGAAAATGGATCCATTGACATAATTACGGTCAAAAAGGTCTACCCCCCTTAACGCGGCATAGTCCGCTATTGTGCTTTTCGCGGGAAGTCTTAATGGCTTGCATGAAACATTGTTTGGATCCTTGCGATCCCACTTTAATACAAAAACCCAACGGTTTAAAAAATTCTTTAGTGACATAAAATCCTTATCAAATCTGCCGGTCCATTTTATAATATCCACGTCAAAGGCCTGTTTACTTTGTCTTTCTATCTTATAAGACCAATGTGATTTGAGTCCGTGTTCATATAATTCAAGGTTTTTTTCGGATATAAGCTGAAACTCATAAAAACGCCCCGACTCATCCTGCGCCCTTATATGAAATGCCGCATAGCCCGATTTTTCCAGTCTTTTATACTTGTTGTTTTGGTTAGTCATAACGCTCATTCCCATATATTGCGGCAAAGACAGGGTATCCCAGGGGTCTCTTGTATCACTAAAAATTACTCTAATACCAAAGATGTCATACAGATCATCAGCATTAATTCCTTTGCCGTTACATTTTTCGTAAACGGAATAAACGCTCTTTACCCTTGATGTGATACGGGCATCAACTTTTAATTTTTTTAAAACATCCCGGGCATTGTTCTCTATAGATTTCAAATGCGTGCCGGAGTCATTTATGTCCATATTTATCCTGCTTTCCATTTCACCCTTAACATAATTATATATATTTATATTATATTTTTTTAACGCCTCTGTGCGCAAATACCCTGCCAGCGCGGTCAGGCCCAGCCTTTCTGCCAGTGGCGCGTAAATATCGATTATCTCATAATAAATATACTCCTTCTGTTTCTCATTGAGCTCCCCGGTAAAACATGTTATTTTTTCCGCGAAAACCAACAGCATAACATCAGGTTCGGACGCAATTTGAATAATCATATTCATGTAGTTTTGGATGGCATGCCTTGATTTTTTATCACCCTTAAAATAAGGCAGGGCACGTATTATCCTTGCCTCATCAACAAATCTAATGATCTTCTTTTTTTCGTCCTGTGATAGTATTTTATTGTCTTTCAGGATCTTCTCTAAACCAACATGGTCAGCCCTGTGCAATAAAGCGGCCGCGGTAACAGCAGAATCCGTGTCAGGCTTTAGGCACGCAAGATTTTTAAAAACCCTGAAACTATAATCATAATATGACTCATGCCCTGAAAAACTCTTGTCCTTATAAAGAACCCTGGCGGCATATTCTACCCATTGCGGTATTTGAGGTAACGGGGGAAGAGAACCAAAGTGAATATCTGCCGCCCCGGCAGAAGATGACTTATCAATAGAAAAACTACCGTCTATCTGGGTTAACGAATATCTTGAAGAGACAGGCCGCAGGGCAAAGGCGCCCTGGGCGCACTGGCTGGTAAACAATAGCACGCATAAGAAGATAACCGCAATCTTACATACTATATTTTGCCTTGTTGTTCTCATAAAAGAACCTCTGCTCAATTTAAACACAATAAAACCCTGTTTTGCGCATTGTTTGTAGGATTTAATAATGACTTTTTAATATTCTATAAAAAGTATAACATAATAACATTTTGCAGTCAATACCCGATCGAGAAATTAATTAAAGATATTTAACATTATTTTCATTAAAACGCAAGCGGTTACATGTCATAAAAAAACAGGCAAGTGGCAAGCATAGGCTCGAACTCAATAAAAGGACATTAATTGAGTATTATTTATAGTTTAATATGATATTGTAAAGTTCTTCATTATTTTTAGCCGATAATAACCTAAGACGGTTCTCGGGCTTTATCAAAAATTTGCTTACCTCTGCGACATATTGAAGATACGGGCTTGAAAATGATTCAGGGGCTATAGTCACCACAAAAACGCGGGAAGGTTTTTTATCAAGCGAGCCGAAAACTACGCCTTCCCTGTTAATGCCAAGGGCCGATATCATATTCTTTACCAGCCTTGTCTTGGCATGGGGCAGGGCTATGCCGTCCTGCATACCTGTAGATATGATCTCCTCCCTGTCTGATAATTCACGGATGATCTCCTGCTTATTCGAAGAATGCAGCTGGCCCGAACGTATGAGGAGCTCCACAAGGGAGGATATAATCTCTTCTTTTGTGTTACCTGTTAAGTTATGCTCAACAGCCGAAAGCGGTATTATCTCGCGTATAGCCAGGCCTTCTTTCTTGGCGTCATTACCTGACGATATAATATCCTTGCCAACCTGGTCTTTGTCAGCTATTGAATCCAGATTTTTGATTATATATTCAAATTCGGCAATAACCTCATAAAACAATGTGTATACAAAAGAAGCGTCCTGCGGTTGGCAGGTAAAATAAAGCTTTTCAGACGTAAATTTCAATGTAATAAATGTCTCGTCTTTACGTATCTGATACAAGCGCTCCGGCGTATCAATCCTGTATATAAAAAAACCCTCATGGTCAAAGGCGTTAATGACCCTGCTTAATATAAGGTCTGCCGTCTCCGGGTTCGGCATCGCGTAGGATATCTCTTTATGCTCAAGCCTTCGGTCCGTTTGTTTTACAAGCATAGATTTATCCGTGTCAACCAGCATTTCAAGGACGGGCGGGGTTATGAGAGTAGTAATAAATGTCATGAGCACAGCGACACTGAATATATCATGCGGTATGACCCCAAGTGATAAACCGATACCCGCAATAATAAGGGCTACCTCCCCTCTCGGCACCATGCCGACACCTATCGCAAGCGCCCCTCGGGTATTGAAATTAAGCAACCGCGCCGGCAGGCCGCAGCCGATAAGCTTGCTTAAAATTGCCACAACCAGATAAACAGCCCCGAACAAAAGAATGCTCGGTGAACAGACTTCTTTGATATCCACCATCATGCCCATGACGCAGAAAAAAACCGGCACAAAAAATTTATACAATATTGAAAGATTTTCCCTGATAATAAAACATAGGTCTGTCCTTGACAGTGATAAGCCCATGGTATAAGCACCTATTATCATGGCAAGGCCTGATTTTTCAAAAACACCTGCCAGAAAAAGGGCCATAGCGAAACTCATTATAGAAATAGTGCCTCTATCCTTGAATATCTTTAAAAAGTTGCTGATCTTGGGGGCAAACACTATGCCTAATGCCGTAAACGCGAACCAGATTGTGATACCCTTACCGGCTATTATACTTACCTGGGCCCAATTCACATCGGAGCTTCTGGCTATTCCGATAACAATGGCCAATGTGATAACGCCAAGTATATCATCTATTACCGCCGCTGATATTATAGTAATACCTTCAGGGGAATCCATCTTGCGTTTATCTGATAATATACGCGCGCCAATGCCTACGGATGTCGCTGTGCAGATAGCCCCAAGAAATAAAGGTACGGGGCTGGCAAAGCCATATTGCCTGCCGAACAATGCCTCTGACAGGACAATACCCGTGATATCCCCGAGGACAAAACTAAAAATGACTCCTGATATGCCGACTACCGAGCCGACAAAAGAATAACGCAGGAATGTGTTTATGTCCGTTTCGACACCGGCTAAAAACAAAAGCACGATAGAGGCTATCGTCGCGATACTGTACAATTCAGGCGACACGGGAAAACCCGGGTGCATAGGAAATACGCCCTGGACAAAACCGGGTATAGATATGGCGCCTAAAAGATAAGGGCCCACGATAACACCTGACACGATCTCTCCAAGCACCTTCGGCAATTTAAATTTCCTGAATACCCACCCCCCTGTCCAGGCAGCAAATATTATAATGGACAGCTGGAATATCAAAAGCGTTATCCTGCTTACCAAGTCAATATCATGCGATTGTTCGGACGCGAAAGCGGCATCCAAAGAGCTTAATACAAATATCAACAATACCGCTAAAAGACATGTCCTCCTTATAAACGCAAGGCCTCTCATTTAAATAATCCTTTCTCTTTTAACCTCTCATAATACTCACCAAACCGTCTAATATCGTCAACGGATGCGGCGGACAGCCTGGTATGTAAAGATCAACCGGCATGATTGAATCAACCCCCTTGTTAGACTCCGCATGGTTGACGTATATACCGCCTGATATAGCGCAAGCGCCCACGGCAATAACAAGCCTCGGAGACGGTATAGCCCTGTATGTTTTTTCAAGCGCAAGCCTCATATTATTCGTTACGGGCCCTGTAACAACAAGGCCGTCCGCGTGCCGTGGAGACGCGGTAAACTGTATGCCAAAACGACCCAAGTCATAGCTCAATGTGCCTAAGACATTTATATCTGATTCACAGGCATTGCATCCTCCAGCGCTAACATGGCGCAGTTTAAAAGACTTGCCGAATATATGTCTTATCCTGTCCCTGATCTGCCCCGTATCAGGCATAGGTTCATCTGAAACAATAAGTCCCTGCCTTTGCCGGCATGCCATACGATAATCCCGGGTAAACGTAACAACCCTGCCGCCGCAGGTCTTTTGGCATGCCCCGCAATATATACATTTTCCTAAATCAATCACTGTCCGGCCTCCGACAGAGCCTATAGCACCTGTAGGGCAGGTGTCGACGCAGGCCTGTCTGTCGCAACCGAGGTGTCCCGGGTTAACAATAGGCTTGCCCAAATACCTCTGCGGCAAAACACTTATGCCGGCCGGGAAAGGCGCGGTCCTATAGCCTTGTTTTAATCTTGCGCGTATTGTCTTGAACATACCGCTTTCCTCTATTTACAGATCATGGCCGCAATATGACAGGTTAAAACTTTTGTTACATAGCGGAAAGTTTGATATCTCTTCCCCGCGGCACGCAACAGCCAGGCCTGTCCAATTATGAAATGACGGGTCTGTAATTTTATAATTGACGATTCCGCCCTTTTCTCCGCTCAAGGCAAAATGACATATCTCGCCGCGCCAGCCTTCAACCAGAGATACGACAGCTTTGCCGTTTTTTATTGGCGGCATATCCGACATGATAGGCCCCTTAGGCAGACAGCGCAGGCGCTCAAGTATAAACTCAACTGATCTTTGTATCTCAAGCCATCTGACAAAGGCGCGCGCGAATACGTCACCCGATGAATAATTTGACGGCGGTATATGGAAAAACCTGAATGCGCCTGCCGGAAAATCAAACCGCGCGTCTCTTTCGATACCGCAGGCCCTGGCAGAAACACCTACCAGGCCAAGCTCAACAGCCGTCTGTTGAGAGACAAAGCCTGTCTCATCAAACCTATCAACAACCATAGGCGAGCTCCACATAAGGGAGACGGCATTGCTGACATCAGAAAATACGCTCTTCAGACGCTTCCTAATTTCTGTCCTGATCGGCTCATCAATATCAAAGGCCGAACCCCCGGGCCTTATAATATTACGTCCAAAACGGTTACCGCACACCAAGGCCGTCATGTTCAAAAGATCCCCCCTTAATCTTCCGCAATATGAAGATGCCGGCAGATATCCTATGTCAGCGGCCATGGCCCCGAGGTCTCCTGTATGGTTGGCAAGGCGTTCCAATTCAAGCATTACAGCCCGGATCACCTGGGCCCTTAAAGGGACCTCGCAGGCTGACAAAGCCTCTATTGCCTGGCAGTATGCCAGACAATGCCCGATAGAGGTATCGCCTGCCGCTGTCTCCATATAGTGTATTGCCGGAGAGGCATCCTTGGTAAAGAGCATACTCTCTATCCCGCGATGCTGATAGCCGAGCAATACCTCAAGATGAAGCACCTGTTCGCCATGACATTGAAATCTGAAATGCCCCGGCTCAATAATACCCGCGTGCACAGGCCCTACGCCAACCTCATGCGTCTCCATGCCCTGAACCTTAAAAAAATCAACCCCTAACAAACTATCCCGGCCGCCGGCAGTAACGGTTTGAGGCTGATAAGGAACATGCGAGCGGACGGGTTTAAGCCATGGATGACCTTTGGGATATACCCCCAATTGTTCAAATATTTCGCGCTCAAATAAATGGACCTGCGGCGCTTGTGTCGTAAGGCAAGGGTATGAATCCTTAACCATAGTCGATAAAATCCGGAGATAACCCTGCCTGTCACAGGCAAGTATCATAATAAGCCTGACCTGACCGTTATCGGCAGGCAGGCCAAAGAAGGCCGCGGCCCTAAAACCCTTAAGAAACCCATCAAGCACACTGTCCTTAAACTCTTTAAACGCGAGACAATCTATGCTGTTTACGTCAATAGGCTGGCAGATACGCGTCTTAAGCGAATTATCCCCCATTATGGCCCTCCCAATGACCTGGATGCTGATTCAAGAATGCCCGTCAGCCAATCAGGAAAATACAAACCCAATATAATCGCTATCGCAAAAAATACGGCCGGCACACACAACCTTGTCAGACCTTTAACATTATATGAATCGTCTCCCCGCGCCTGACAAGTATTCTCGCCCTGTGTCATAAATATAACTATGCGCGCCATGCCTATAAAGATTATAACAAGTGCCGCTAAAAATATAATACTTACCGCATAAAACCCGGCTGAAAGTGCCTGTCTTAAAATAATAAGTTTTCCGAAAAATATAGCCGATGGAGGCGTTCCGGTTATCAATAAAAAACCGAGCATCCAAAGAACGCCAAGACGCCTGGTCTTGCCGCTCATAAGCCCTTGAACGTCTTCTATCCTCTTTGTCCTGAAATATGATAATATATTGCCTGCCGAGAAGAACAAACCCGCCTTCACCAGAGAATGGCCAAGCATGTTAACAAGTGCCCCAAATACTGCGATACCTCCAAAACCGATACCCAACGACATTATCCCCATATGCTCAACGCTTGAATAAGCAAGCATCCTTTTATAATCCCCCTGCCTTAATATAAAAATAGCGGCAAATATAACGGATAATAAGCCGAATACGGTAAAGACCTCTCTGCAATACGGGCCGAGTCCTGCCGCGGCGCATATTTGATATGCACGCAGTATACCGAGAAACGCGCAATTGAGCAATGCCCCTGAAAAAAGCGCAGAGACAACCGACGGCGCCTCGCTATGGGCATCGGGAAGCCATGCGTGAAAAGGCGCCAGACCCATCTTGGTTGCGTATCCGACAAATAAAAGCAAAAAAGCTGCCTTAAGCCACAGCTTATTCATGCAATTGGCATTTTCAATAAGTCTTGCGAGAAACAGGTCTGCCCGATTATTATTAGCCACGGCCAGGACAAAAATACCCAAAAGAGCTACTGCTATACCAACCGAGCATATCAAAAGGTATTTCCATGTGGCTTCAAGAGACATTTTGGTGCGGTGAAAATATATCAAGGGCGCGCTTGCCAGGGTTGTTGCCTCAATACCCACCCAGAAAATCGCGAGATGACGGCTTGCTATGACCATGGTCATTGTGGAAAGAAATATCTGAAAACACCCCCCAAAAACCGCTTCAGGAGAAAATAATCCCCGGCCCTTCACGCCGCCATGGGCATATTTTTCTTCATCGGATAAATACCTGATACCGTAAAATGAGGCACCGGAAAACAGAACACTGGTAATCAGCAAAAAGATTATACCGATATCATCAAACCCAAACCATTCCGCTAAAGGGCCCTGTGTCTTGTTGTAAAAATTAAAGACCGCTATAGCCATAATGAGGTGGACTATCGAACATACCGCTATAAGAGCACGCCTAGGCCTGTCGTCTTTGATAAAGAATGAGACAACACCCGAAAAAAACGGAACTACTATCAATAAAATAGTTATCATATCATAAATCCTGTCCTGTTGCCATTATGTCTTTAAGCTGTGATAATTTCTCCGTGTCAATATGGTCAAATTCACGGCTTATATGGAATATCGCTATACCCATAACAAACACGGCTACAAATATATCAAGTAAAATTGACATCTCAACCAGCAATGACTGTTCCTTTAAATACACCAGGCCAAAAAGATATATCCCGTTTTCAAGCATCAGATACCCGATAACCTGCGTTATTGCCTTCATGCGGCTTACAATTATATAAGCGCCTGTAAAAAATGTAGCAAAGGATACAGCCGCGTTTAAGACCGACGCCGGCTGGCCCGGTCCAGAGACACGGCTGATAACCCAATAGGATAAGACAAATATCGCCACCCCCATCAAGAGTGAGAAAGGGTATCCCCCGATAGGTTCAACCTCTTTTCTGATATTAGCGGCCCTTAACGCCCTTAGAAGAAGCCAGGGAAAAACTACACCCTTAAGTATAATATTGGTCAAAGGAAATATCACCGTTACCGGGGCAACGCATGGGAAATACTTTATAACCGGTATACACCCTATAAGCGCGCCCTGTGCCGCCACAATGCGCACGCATGACTTGATCCGGCTCGATGACAACGCCATCAAGTTCATAAGAAGAACGGTAACACCTATAAAATCAAGCCAATGGCCCATCCATTATCTCAATGTTAATATTACCGCCACGACAGACAATGCCAGGGCGACTATCAAAAAATGCGGAACCTTCAAAAGGCGCAGCCTTGCAAACGTTGACTCAACAATACCAACAATACACGCTAAAACAACCATTGAAACAACAAAGATAACGCAGTCAATGCCCCAGCCAAAGGTCTGCGGGCCAAAGAATACCCCTATAAGTAATGAGCCTAAGAGCCAAAACTTTATGGCGGCGGCATAAAGGGTATAGGCTAAATCAATACCGCCATGATCTAAGACCATCACCTCATGGATCATGGTCAATTCTAAGTGGGTATTCGGGTCATCAACGGGGATGCGCGAATTTTCAGCCAAAAAAACAATAAAAAACGCGCCCAAGACCAAAAAAACCATAGGCCCGTATGAAGACCACAGGCTAAAGGCGGATCTTGAAAATATATCTGAAACAGACATCTGTCCTGCCGCCCGGGCCAATGCCACAAGACTTAAAAAAAGCGCGGGTTCGGCAAATACGGCAAACTGCACCTCACGACTGGCCCCCATCCCCTCAAAGCTTGAGCCTGTATCAAGAGCGGCTATAACAATAAAAAATCTCGAAAGGGCCAGCATATAGATAAATAATATAAGGTCATTTTCAAAAGACACCAACGACCTGTAACCCGCGAAAGGAACAAGCGACAAAGCGACAATAACAGCCCCAAGACTTATAATCGGTGCCGCGATAAAAACTGGCGTAGTCGTGGTGCTGTATACCGCCGATTTTTTAAGCAGTTTAAATATATCATAATACAGCTGAAGAAAGGGCGCACCCCTGCGGCCGGCGAAAATGGCCTTTGTCCGGTTTACGACCCCGAACAAAAACGGGGATATTATAAGCGATAGCGCGAACTGGGCAATCTCCGTTTTCATCATTATAACTTCCACATAAAAAGAATTATGAGGGCGATAAATATATATAAAATGTAAGATTGCAGGCGCCCATGCTGAAACCACGCTAATCTCCCGGCCAACGCGTGAACGGCGGCCTGCATAGGCCGAAAAATTGATTCGGCGAATATGTCATCCGTGTGCGTCTCAAAAGACAGCCTGTCGGGAAAATACCCTGTTACCCTCGCACCCTTCTTTCGAGCGCGTAATATACCCTTGAAAAAATCTATCAACGGTTGAGAAAACGATGACCCGGTATACTGCATCCGGGCGCTGGGAAACGCGTATCCGCAATCCCATGTAGGGCCATACTCGACGGCGCGCCTGTTTAAAAGCAAGCCGCGAAATAAAGCGATGAGCGCAATTAGGGCACAGAATGAAACACCCATTATTGCGACATATATTAAGGGGGAATTAACCGATGATATGATCTCAACCGCCTCTGCCGAAGGTGTGCCCGCCACAGCCGACACGGCACTGCCTATGAAAGGCATGATATACGCCGCGCATATACCTGATATCACGCAAGCAGCGGCAAGAAAGACCAGCGGCATACCCATACGCACACCTGCTTCGCACGCCTTATAACAGTAGTCGCTCCTTGGCTGGCCCAGAAATATAATGCCGAAGGCCTTGGAAAAACAGGCAAGGGCAAATGCCCCGGCCAGGGCCAGAGACACGATGACACTCATTGAAATTACCGCTGTCACGCCATTAGCCGATACGTTTCTAAAACAGGCCAGATATATCAAAAACTCGCTTATGAAACCATTAAGAGGCGGCAGGCCGCATATCGCAATAGAACCGATGAGGAAACAAACACCAGTAACAGGCATCTTTTTAAGGAGGCCTCCAAGCAGATCTATCTCCCGTGTGCCTGTTTGATAATACACAGAACCCGCGCTTAAAAAAAGCATGCCTTTAAAAAAGGCGTGATTTATGACGTGTAATACGCCCGCGCAAAAGCCTATAACCGCAAGGTCGTAGTTATTAATGCCAACCCCCAGAACACCTATTCCTATCGCAATGGTTATAATACCTATATTCTCTATACTGCTATAGGCAAGAAGCCTTTTAAGGTCATGCTGGGCGAGGGCAAACAAAATACCTAATACCGCCGTTATAATACCTATACCGATAAGAAGATATCCCCACCAAGGGCAAGGCATACCTAAAAACGTAAGTATCCTTAAAAGACCGTATATACCTGTCTTTATCATCACGGCCGACATCAAAGCTGATACGTGGCTTGGCGCCGCGGGATGCGCCTCGGGAAGCCAAACATGCATAGGCATAATGCCTGCCTTTGTCCCAAATCCTATCAAGGCGCATATAAAAGCCGCCGAACGTGCGGGGTCATTGCCCTTTATCCCAAATCCCGCGAAGTCAAATGACGCGGCGTTTTGCGCGAGCAGTATGAATACGGTAAATAAAAAGAACGTGCCTATGCCAGAGGCGATCAGATACATTAGGCCCGCGTGCGCCGTCTGCCTGTTCTCGCCTTCAAACAACACAAGAAAAAATGAACTGATTGACATCATCTCCCATGCCATTAAAAATAAAACGGCATTGCGCGCTATTATCACCGTGGCCATGCCGGCTACAAGGATGTTAAAGCAAAGCCACGAACTGCCAATATTCTTCTTACCGTGATAATGCCTAAGATAACCAAGACCGTATAAGGCCGATAAAGCGGACAATATGTAAACAACCGCAAGGAATAAAGCGGATAGCTTGTCTATAGACACGGAAAATGAGCCGTATGGAACATGCCATGGCAGGTTTAACGAGGCAGACGCCGAAAACTTAAATACCATGACGAGCGATAGCAATCCGCAAACACAGGCTATAATAACGCCGCCGGAACCGGCATAGCCTGATAACCTGTCGGATCTATTGAGCGCGAACGCGAGACAACCACTTGCAATCAATATACCCAAAGATAAAAGAGTAATACTCATACGTGTTTACCTTTTTAAAAAATTTATACTGTTCAGGCACCCGGTACCTGCTGGGCCTTATCAATCTCGCCTAAAATAATATCCCTTGCCATCTGGCACGTAATAGCCTTTTTTACAGCCGGATTATTTAAGACAAAGGCTATCTGCGAGAGCATCCTAAGATGGCTTCTTACGGTCGGGCTTATAACGGTAAAAAGGCAATTTACAGGCTTATGATCAATGGCCCCGTAGTCAACAGGATTTTCCAAAAAACAGATAGATACTATCGGATATGGTATATGGGTCACGATCGGATAGCGTGTATGCGGTATGGCTACGCCTTCGCCAAAACCTGTTGAACCTAAATCCTCCCTAACAAGCATGGCGTCCAGGAGATTGTCCTTGTCCACATCAGCGGGAAGATGTAGCAGGCCTAAAACAGCTTCTAATAATGACTTTTTATCCTCACCCTGTATCCTGTAATAAACACCCCCCTCTCTTATAGCCCGGATAAGGGATAACCTCGTAATGTCGGACTCGGTTCCGTCCTGTAATATCCTGTGGGAGATATTCATCTTCTCCACCGTGGCCCAATCTATAATCTCTACGCGGTTAAAACGGTACTGATCGTGCACACGGTAAAAAGGTATACTCTGCTGTTTTATCCAGCGATAAATAGTCCTTTCGGTGACCTTTAATAGACTGGATAATTCCTTCACGCTTAACTGCATTCCTGCTCCTATTGCCGTAAAACCATTATTCTATATGACATATTATGACATCTAAAATCTGTTGTCAATTAATATCATATATTTGGGATTTTGTATTTTATCAGTAAATGGCCAAAACTGCTAATAATGGGGGGCTATTGCGCGGTAAAACTATATGCAAAAATAGAAAAATGCTTAAAGCATTCTGTCTTTTTCCGCTATAATTATTTCGTCGAGGCTATTTCGCAGGCACTTTTCTTTCAGAAACTGTCTGTATTTTTTTACGGTTATCCCGCTACGAATAAAATACTATCACAAAACCCCAATCCTGTCAAGCAGGCAAAGCCTGCTGACAACACGATGAAAAATACGTAATTTCAGGTATCCTATACCATCGCGGAAATTCACTTGCGGGAAACGCCTTTTTTAGCTTTACGGCAAAGCAACAATAAGCTTACATGATCTCTTTTGTCTAAAAGCAGGTTTCTTTAGGATATTTGCCCCTTTTACTGCTAAGAATACCAAGAAAGCCGCTATCATAAAAATCAACCAAGCTATTGATAAAAAGCTCATATCCCAGAGCAACCATGGCTTATCAACCGTGGACGCCTTAAGGCCTGCAAAACAAAAATCAAAATAACCAAAGTTTCAAATCCTGCTTTCCAGTCTACGCGACCCATTGTCTATGCCGCGAATAAATCTGTCGTGATCACGAGTACCAACGCCGGCCCGCAATCCTCATTGTTTGGAAACAATAGACATCAAAACGATCGATGGAAACGCCGTAAGCCGGGCCAATAACCGAAACAGCCGCCAAATTAACATACGCTGCGTTATTAATAACACCGGTTATGCCTGCCAGGCGCGGACATGCAACAAAAAATGCACACACAATAGACACTGCAATTAAATGATTCATGGTTTCTCCGCTTCTTTTCCTGAAATACCGCTGTTTTCCTTGCAGAGACAAAAAGGATCAAATTCCATGATCGCAACCATTCTTATAATTATTCTGCTATTTCTTTCTATGGAGCTAACTATCATGTCTTCTATGACGTTCTTTCGCTTTTTGTAATTTATATAAAAAATCGTCTTTCTTAAATACCGACTCCCACCTTTTCATGGTAATCCAACCAACAGAACGGATGAGAGACTGACGCCATTGTCTATACCACATTTTCCAGCCATATCTAATATTATGCAGAAAAAATATCATGCATGGGAAGGAAAACACATTTAGTGCTATCATAAATATGTATTTGAACCGGTAAATCATACCCATGATTTTCATTGGTGAGGCCTGCATCTCTTCCGGTGTCATCGGCGCATCGGGTTCAAAAAGCGCAAAGTTGCCGTCATAATACTCCCAACCCAGTTCCCGGCGTGAATAAATTCTATTGTCCCGTTCAAGTCTTTTTCTCAATTCTGTACCAGGCAGGGGGATTGGGAGCATAACCTGAAATGTATCAAGGTGCGCTTTTGCTATAAAACGCCTAAAGTGTTTTATTCGTTCATGTACTGACATTTTAAAATGTATATCGTAGGTCATAGGATAACCGAATATAAACATGCCATGTATTAAAAATCCAAATTTACGGAATATTTTTGTGAGCTCTAACATATCTGCGAGTTTTAGCCGCTTATTCATCGCTTTTAACTCCTCCTCAATAGGAGACTCAAAACCAATGGCTACAAAATTGATACCTGCTTGACGCATGGCGGAAAGAAGCTCGGGATCTTTTGCCTTGTCCAATCTTATCTGCACACCCAAATCTAATCTCCTGCCAATATCTCTTTGATAGTCTCTAAGCATGTTACAGAACCTTATGGTTTCCTCTCGTTGCTGGCCAAAAAGGTCATCAACGACAAAAAATTTCCTAGCATCTTTTGTCTCCAAAAGAAAACTGATGCGTTCAAGTAATCTTTCGGGAGAGGCAAATCGGGGTTTACCCTTAACGGTACAGAACTCGCAATCCATACCGCAACCACGGATCCTCTCAACTTGATACACCTGGATATGGGCATAGCGCACCAGGGAAAAATCAGGTAAAGGCAGTTTATCAAAATCGGTTATTGGTTTTCTTGATTGCGTATAGACAACCTCTCCATCTTTCATGAATGCAATACCATTTACACTGCTTATATTCCTTTCTTCCACTAAAGCCTGCAGGAGCTCCTTTATAGTCTCTTCGCCTTCGCCAATAACTACATAATCGATACCGGATGATAAAGCCTCTTTTATATTTTCATCCACGAAATGCTGCCCCCCAGCGATAGTTACGATACCTTTTTCTTTATAAAAATTAGCTATTTCATAAAGCCTGGGAATGGTGCTGGTTAACCCCCCGTAAAGCCCGACAATATCTGCAGGTCTTAATCGTTGTAAAAATTGATGATCTGCGCCTTTTATATCGGCCTTAGGGCCATACCAACGCAGGTTGTTCTCATCAATAATTTCAACATCCCAACTTTCCATTTCATTTACCGCGCTGCCTACGCATACAGGGCCCAACGGCGTGGTTCTCCTTGCGTTATATGAATAAATATTTAATGCCGGATATGCTGGGCTTACAATCCTTAATCGGTATCTTTTTTTAGAAGAATCAAACATAATTGTCACTTTATCTTTTCAATTTTTATGGTTCGGATTTTCTCTTTTATAATTGGGATTGAAGAAGGCGCAACGCTAAGCCGCCGGATCCCTATGTTTAATAATTTCTGTGTCCATTTCACATCCCCAGCAATCTCTCCGCAAATGCTGCATTCAACTTTCATTTGCCTTGAAACATCAACAACATTCTTTATGGTATTAAGCAATATCTCTTGGCCTTCTTCATAATATTCAGAGGCATAGGCATTCTCTCTTCCTACAGCCATTAGATACTGCGCTAAATCATTTGTTCCTATGCTTATGAAATCTGAAAGTTCGGCTATTTCTTTTATACTAGACACCGCTGCCGGTGTTTCAATCATAGCTCCAACTTTGATGTTATCAATCAAAACGGCGTATTCTTTGCCTAATCCAATAATGCAGTTTCTTATGATGCTTCTTACCTCTTTAACTTCCTTTGGAAATGTAATCATAGGGATGAGAATACTCAATTTATATTTTTTGCTCAGCTTTATTATCGCCCTTACTTGGGTTTTAAGCAGATTTTTATACTCAAGCAGAACGCGAACACCCCTTAAGCCTAAAGCTGGATTTAATTCGTCTTCAAGCGCCAAATAAGGCAATTTTTTATCGCCACCAATATCCAGCAATCTAATGTTTATTTCCTTTTTCTTGACTTTCGTGAGTATGTTTTCAAAACTCTCAATAAGATAATTTTCATCTGGCAATTTTTTGCTCGCCAGGTAAATCCTTTCAATCCTGAACATTCCTATTCCATCACATCCGTTTGCCGCTGCCATATGAAATTCTTCTTTTGAAGAAGCGTTGGAATAAACTTTTATCAACGTACCGTCTAATGTCTTTGCGGGCTTCTTAGCCTTGGCGGCAGCCTCAACTTCTTTTCTGGTTGCTTTATCAATTTTATTTTTATATTCGGCCTTATCCTTTTTGTTAGGGCGGACTATCGCGATTCCTTTCTCACCGTCTAATATAAGCTCATCATCGTTATTAATTAATTCAATTGGCTTATTTATCTTTGATATAGCTGGAACTCCAAAAGCCCGGGCCAAAATAGCGCTATGCGAATTAATACTACCCTCTTTAACAACAAACCCATTTACACTTTTTGTTTTTATGTGCACGGTATCTGAGGGTAAAAGCTTTTTCGCCACGACAACGCTATGAAGGGGCAAGGTCTCCAAAATACTCATTTCGTAACCCAAAAGTATCCTCATTAATCTCCTGCTTAAATCATCCATATCATCTGATTTACTTTTTATGAAATCCGAGTCGGACACCTTAAACATTTTAGACCATTTGTTAAAAACGTTTTTTACGACATGCTCTGCGCCAACAAGCTCTCTCTCTAATTCAACTCTTAAATCGCCCAAAAGCTGTTTATCTTTAAGCATTTCACCGTGGGCTACAAAAATATCCGCATGTTTCTTATCGATATCTGACTTCATGATGTTTTGCATCTTCTGAAGATCTTTTGACGCATGCACAATAGCATTTTCTATTCTTTGAAATTCCTTTTTTATATCCCGTTCTTGAATACCATATGTTAAAATGTCGCGGACGAGAATATCCTTGTATATAAATGCCTTCCCAACCGCGAATCCGGAAGATAATGGAAACCCTTTAATAATCAGCCTACCTTTATTTTTCTTTACTATTTTGGATTTTTGTTCGTGTTGTTTATTGCTGTTAACTAAACAGGCTGATTTTTTACCTATTTGTATTATTTCATATGGAATTTTGTCCGATACATCAATAAACGACTGGATATCCCCGGTTGTATATTGGATTATTCTCGCTTTTATTTTAAAGCTAAAATCTTTTTCCTCCGTCAAATTATGAATTGGGCCAAAATCAATTTTTTCCCTAAATCTTCTGGCCACTATAGCGGCAGATTTCAGATCTGTCTCAGGCAAGATACATATAAATTCTTTTTTCCCATAACGATATACCCTATCTGTAATCCTGACACAATTTTGTACAGCTTCGCCTACTTCTCGTAACGCTAAATTAGATGCTTTTTGTTTATTGCTATTGATATCCTCTACAGAGAAGAAAAACAAGGATAAGGGCCTTCTATATCTCTTCGCGCGTTCAATTTCTACTCCCAGTTCTTTATTAAAAAACGCGGCATAATCATATATGCTGCCAGGTTTATCGGCCATGGGTTTTTCAAATTCATTCATCATCTTTTTTCCTTGCATCAATACGTTGATAGTTTTTTAATACTAAGCCATAGCCGCGATAATATAACAAACTTTCGTTATTAATTACTCTTCAACGAGTTTAACAAATTTATCTATAAGTCGTGGTTCAAACTGTGCTCTTGAATTTTTTTTAATTCTTCTATTGCTTCTTTTCCCGCTTATTTTATTGCGGTATGGCCTGTTGCTTGTCGCGGCATCATAGGCATCCATTATTGAAGATATTCTGTACTCCAAAGGAATCCCTTCGCCTTTGCCCCCATCCGGATAACCGTTTCCATCCCAAAATTCATTATGGTGGAGAATAAGATTAGATATATAAAACAACTCCTTGGAACGGCTTGCTATCTTATGACCAATCCGCGCGTGTTCTTTCATTTTTTCATATTCTTCTTCAGATAGTTTTTGCGGTTTAAACAATATTGCGTCCGGGGCGTACCGGCCTTGCCCAGATCATAGATCTTAGCTAAAAGGGTGAGATTTCTCATTTCATCATCGGAAAGATTCATTTTGTTAGACATCATTGCTGCTATATCTATCCTTCTAAAAGGCGCGGATATAATTTTAGCTGCCCTAATTAAAAACTCATCTCCAGCATTATGCCTAAATATATCATTTATTAATTTTAATCCATCAATATTTATTGAAATAATACTTATAGGCCTCAAGTGTACAATATCTTTACCCAAACGTATCATTTCTTCCGCGAAATACACTCTATTATAAAAACCCGTCAAACTATCATGAAAACTTATACATTTAAAGCGCTTTCCGTTTTCCTGCAAAGCTGTTTTTATCTCCTTACGCTTTGCAATATCCTCAATGGCAAGCAGAATCATTCCTGTCTGATTAGCGTCTTTATATATTCTGCGTTCAAAAGCATCATTTTCTTCCCAATAACAGGAAATTCATGCTCAACCCATAACCATCAATTGCAGATTTCTTGGTAAGAATTTCACTCAATAACTCGCGAAGCCTGGGGATATTCCATTATCGGTTACCCAAATCATATATATACCATCCTTCAGTTTCTCCAGGATTTACTTTAAAGATCTGATAAAAAGAACAGTTAGCTGATATTACCCGCAAGCTCAAATCAAAATCAACAAAACCTTGTGAACAGTATCAAGCATACTTTGAACATACTCTAAAGAATCTTTCAAAAAACGGCCTTTCATATTTGGCGTCTTCCGGTAGTTCATATTATAGCATTGCGTCCTTATATTAACTATTTAAAAAGGGCGCACTCATAAGACCTAATTAAAAATTGAGGCGTCTTCTGTCAGTCTGGCTTAAGCACAGCGCGCATTTCCAAGATATATCTGATTTGACATAACTTATTATTTATCAATGGTTGCATTTTTATATTGCCTTGGATCGAGGCGTATTCCCTGAAATTTCAGAGATACTGGTTTGAGTTTTGTCCTGAATTCTTGCGCGATTTTCTTCTTTTATTTCTTTCTCTTTTTTTTCTTACAGCCGGCGGGGCATTACGCCAATCGGTATAATTCGATAGCTCTTGGATATCCCGGGAAAGCCAATATTCAACACCATTTTAAACATAAGCGGATTCTCCACAAATTTTATTCAGCTGGACACTATTATTTGATAGCATCTCCATTTTCTTAAATCACCCATAATTATCTTATGTCTTGTTTTCATACATCTTATTTTACCACACCTTCCTCTAATCAAAAATTTAAACACCCCGCAAATGAAATAACTTGTGGGACTTTATTTTATAATCAGCCCCTGCTTTCCCGGTTTTGGCTAATTGCCCAAATCAGCTCATTACGTTTGACTCAAGGCGTAATTGCACACGACTCTCTAAGCGCAAGAAAATACGTACATCCGCAAGAACATACCGGCGCTGCGGGCAGTCACTTTAGTGTCACTCGGGCCCGGGAATATCAATTCATAATCATTATTGTAAAACTGACGGACAATTTTATTTCTATTATGAAAACGACCGAAACCCAATCCCTGCTTAAAACATTCTTCGGTAAAACCCCATTCAAAATTGGTAGACTAAGTCCGACGAACAAAAAAGTCTTATATCAAAACCGCCTACCTCAATAAAAAAACCTCAACATAGACTAATACCCCTTCTTTTGTGTTTCGTAGAAGTTATCAGCCCGTTGAGGCAGTTAGTGGCGAACCCATCGATCATAGTTTCACTAAAATTTCGGCTTAGACCTGTCTATCTCTTCACCAAGATCAATATCAATTAATTTTGATTTCTTAAACGCCAGAATTTGCGACGGATAAACGCTCCTGTGACCTGTCATAAGAAAACTAATCACGCACACCAAAGCCGCATACGGCGCTATTTGAGGGCCGAAAAGCTCAATCGCCATAATACTTGCGGCAATAGGCGTATTGGCGGCACCGGCCAGAAGCCCTACAAACCCCAAAGCGGAAAAAAGAATAATATCCAAACATAATACTTGAGCAAAGATATTGCCGGCGCTGGAACCAACAAAAAATATAGGCGTTACTATCCCACCGCTACCACCAAAATTAAGCGTCATACTGGTAGTAAATGACTTAAGGATGAACGCATACCAAGGAAGTAACTGCCCATTTAAAGACGCTTCTATAGTATTGAACCCCAGCCCCAAATAATCGGTAGAAAATAGCAAAGCGACAATAATCAAAACCGATCCGCCCAAGAAACCTTTAAGCGGTTTCCAAATTTTTATCCTTTCGGAAACCTTTTTGCCAAGATTCAGAATCTCAATCAAAAAGAAAGAACACAGCCCAAAGAATATTCCCGCAAGGAGAATTTGGTAGAAGAATACAGCTGAAAAATTAAGCGGCGCTTCCAACGAATGATGAAAATAGCGGATGCCAAGCGCCGAGGAGACATTATAACTAATAACCCCGGCTATAAAAGACGGTAATAAAACATCATAAAGAATAGTACCCACAAAAAGAACTTCTACTCCAAAAATCGCTCCCGCTATCGGTGTACCAAAGACAGAAGCAAACCCGGCGCTTATGCCGCAAATAACCAGTTTCTTGCGGTCATGTGTGTCAAAACGAAATAATCTGGCAAACGTGGAAGCAATACCGGCGCCGATTTGAGCGCAGGGCCCTTCTTTACCGGCAGAACCGCCAAAGGCGATCGTGATAATAGTCGCAACCAGTTTCACCGGCACAACAGCGGCCTTGATAATACCATCACTCTTATGGATGGCTTCAATAACTTTCTCCGTGCCATGCCCTTCGGCATTAGGGGCAAGGAATTTTATGATAATGGCGCTAAGAAATAGCGCGAAAGGCAGAAGAATAAAATAATACCGGTGCGAAGCGGCCGCGCCGGATGACCAATTTAAAGCCTTTAAGAATATAGCGGTAGATACCCCAACTATACATCCCACCGCGACAGAAAGGAATACCCATTTCACAACACTATAAAAAATAATACTTTGTTCTTTGATACGTCTTTTCATTTTTATGTTTTTTGTACATACAGCATTACAAGCTTTCCCGTTCTTATTTCTAAAACTCCACCATAAACCGTTACCGGTGTAAAATTATCTATTTCTTGCAAGAAGATTCATAAAATTTTCTTTAAGCCGCGCATTTTTAACAAACTTTACCGCAACCGCAAATGCCCTTTTTGCAAGCCTGCTTCTCAACCGGCTATCCTTGATTAAAATCTCATATTTACGAGTAAAATCATCTTTGTTGACATCAAAAAATAATGCCGCGTCTTTAAACCTTTCCAATACCGGTAAGCGGTTTAAAAGAAGAGCCGTGTTACAAAGCGCGCTTTCGTGGGTACTCAAAGAAAATGATTCACTCAAAGAGCTATTAATATAAATGTCGCTAAGATAATAATACTGAAATAGCTCACTTTTATTCAGAAATCTTTTGTAGAAAAATTGACGGGGAAATTTTCTGCATACTCTCAAAAGCTTACGGTAAAGATCCGGCTCAAGCCATCTCCCTACAAAAAATAACTTAAGATTTCTATTTTTTTCTAAGATCCGGGGTACTCGATCCAATACGATATGAGCACCTTTAATTCTCTCCAGTCTCCCCACGTAAAGCGAAACAACGTCACCCTTGACGATATTGTGTTCACTTTTTATTTGCTCTAACATTTTTTTCTTGAAAGAAAACCGTTCTATTGTGTTTTCTATCAATACTACCTTCTCTAAAAACGCGGGAAAATAGCGGGCAAAATTCTCGTATTCATAGGCCGAAGGGCAAATTATCTTATCCGCAAGCTCTATCATCCTCTCCTGACCGCGAAGAAAGCTGTTTAGCAGGCGAAACCCCGATTCCTTTTCTCTTCTTAATATGCTGTGAAAATGATATATAATCTGCGGCCGCCTGCCCTTACGTTTTTTTACCACTTTCAACTCTTTTGCCCAATTAATAAAATGGTGAATAACATAATTAAACTTATACCAATCGTATTCTTTTAAAAATTTATTCAGACTCATGAAACTTTTAATTGAGCCGTCCGGAAACAATAACTTCACCGGCTGTCTTCTGGTAAATCCCGCGCTGATTAAAACATATGCTTCATAACCTAAATCCAAAAGCGCGTTCCTGCTCTGCTTAACTATCTGGCCGACGCCTCCGCAATAAGACCTGCCTGTTGGATACTCAAAAGAAATAAAAAGTACTTTTTTCATTGCCTTGTCTCTCTGCCCAATTTTTAAGCCTGATAAAATGGATTAAGCTAAAGGATAGACTTAATGCGGATACCAGCTTGACTATCTTTTAACAAATAAGTTTAATAATAGTCTTATGTTTTGTTCAAATACAACATCTGCGTAGGATAGGCAAAATCTATATTACGTTTTTCAAATTCTTCCTTGATCGCGAAATTAATCTCTTGCTGTATATCCATATACTTGTTGTAATCAGCACTTAAAACAAAATACACAACCTCAAATACGAGACTAAAATCTCTGTAACTAAAGAAATGGGCCCGGTCAAAAGCCGCGTCCTTGGTATCTTTAATAACTTTCTCAATAATCTTTGGGATTGCCTTCAATTGGCTAAGATGGGTCTGATACGTCACGCCTAAACTGAATACAACGCGTCTCTTCTCCATACGTTTATAATTACGCACGCGCGAATCAGTAAGATCAGTATTGGAAAATATCACCTGCTCCCCGCCTAGACTGCGCAGACGGGTAGTTTTAATCCCGATGTATTCAACTGTACCCATAAAATCACCAATAACTATAAAATCGCCCAGCTTAAAGGGCCGATCAAAAACTATTGAGAAATAGCTAAAAAAATCCTTAAGTAGGGCCTGCGCGGCTACCGCAATAGCGATACCTCCAATACCCAAGCCAGCAATCATTGTAGCAACCTTGAATCCGATATTATCTAAGAAAATTATCAACGCGAGGGCCCATATTAAAAATTTCGCCACATTCAACGCCCCATCAAGACTACGCGATAACGCAGGGTCTTCTTGCTTTTTAGTTAAATACACATTCAAACTGCAGCCTAATATCAAAATAATCACACGCGCGGCAAAAAAAGTAATTATGGCCAGCTCTATAACGCTAATTACCCCGCTTAACCCTGAAGACAATTTTAAGGTTTTTATGCTTATATAAAAACAACTAATATATAAAACGGGCAAAATAATCCGCTCGGTAACCGTTACAAACAAGTCATTAATTGCCATAGTAGTTTTTTTGGCAATTTTTTTAAGGCGCCTGATAATCATACGGACAACCACTCTGACAAACACCAAACTCAAAGATAATATAACTAAAGCGGTGAAATAATCCCAAAGACTGTTACCGAAGAATGTTTGATTTAAAATTTTTAAGTCCATTTCGACTCCTTTTTAATCAGACTTTGCTATGCCATGAACTAATTTTCATTTTTTAAAAACAATGGCTGGCATCTTAACCCGGCATAGCAGGAACCAAAAACCAGAAAGTTTGATTGACCTGACCCCATTTATTATACCATTGTTGATCAGGAGCAATTGATGCAACTGCTTATAGCTTGCCTCTTTTCCACATAAAAAACAAACTTCCCGCCTGCCGCTTATCGTAGTGTTTTAAAACCAAAATCCGAACTAAGCACTTTAAGGCAAAAATACAACTTTTACGCAATCCAACAAATTTTAATGGTTTGCGAAAATCCTAAAGTTAGTTCGGATTTTAAGAAACTTGATTCCCTGTTCTTAATGAGCAACGAACTATTTATATGATTATACCAAATATCACTCACAATTGCAAGAAGAAAGACTCTTTAATGGCGTCAAAGTGAATTGTAACTCATGCTGCAGTAAAGTTAAACACAAAGTCATTTATAGTTATTAAAGCACACGGTAATAAATTTATCTTAGCGGTAATGATCCTACGCATACAATATAAAAACCTTGAACTTTTTGCCCCGGACAGATTGACTTTCAGATTTTTTCAGGTATAATTTAAATGAGAGTGCTTGGATGAGGTAGGGCATCTCCGAATACAAAAGAAGGACGATTTGACTCACCCTCCAGGCATTCTCTTCGTTCAAGCACGCATTCCATTGATTCCAATCGCCGAATACGAGTTTTTTCACCCCTTATCCATTCAACTTGCATTTGAATTGACCTACGCTCGGATGGCATGGTATAATAATAAAAATCAGGGAAATGCAGCATGAAAAAAATAAAGGTGGCGGTCATCGGAGTAGGCTCTCTTGGCGCTGTACACGCGAAGATTTATTCCGGACTTGATGGTATTGAATTAATAGGTGTCTGTGATAATAACCGGGACAGGCTTAAACAGGTTGAAAACGATTTAGGCGTAAGGGGCTATGAGGACTACCGCCAGCTACTTGGCGTCGCCGATGCCGCGAGCATTGTTGTCCCAACACAGGACCATCACCGTATAGCCCGGGATTTCTTGAACTCGGACACTCACCTGCTGGTCGAAAAACCCATAACCCAGACTGTTGAAGAAGCGGATGAACTTCTGAAAAAAGCCGAATCCAAAAACCTGACATTGGCCGTTGGACACGTCGAAAGGTTTAATGCCGCCATAGAGGCTATATTAAAAATCAAAGGCGATATAAAGTTCGCCGAATGCCACAGGCTTGGGCCGTTTTCCCCAAGGGTTAAAGATATAGGAGTAGTCCTTGACCTGATGATACACGACATTGATATATTGCTTTGGCTTATAAAATCACCCATAAAGACAATTGACGCTGTCGGAGTGAAGGTCCTCACCCGCCATGAGGACATAGCAAACGCTCGTATCGTGTTTGAAAACGGCGCGGTTTGCAATATAACCGCGAGCCGGGTCACGGAAAAGGCAATGCGCAAGATCCGGCTGTTCCAGCCTAACGCCTACATATCACTTGATTATATCCGCCAGGAAGCCGCTATCTATACCAAAAAATTAGCCGGGATCGTGTCCGAACAAATAGACATAAAAAAAGAAAACCCCCTGCGAAAAGAGTTGTCTGCGTTCTTAAACTGCGTCCGGACAGGGGAAAAACCGCTCGCCTCCGGCAGAGAAGGAAAACAGGCGCTCACCGTTGCCCTCGAAATACTAAAAAAAATATCCTGATGAAAAATATTCTGATAATAGCTGGTGAGGCATCAAGTGACAGGCATGCCGCGAACCTTATAAAAGATATACTATCCATCCGAAAAGACATTAAATTCCACGGCTTAGGCGGCGCCGAGATGGAGGCGGCAGGCGCGGAATTGCTTCACAGGATTACGCATCTGGCATTTATAGGTCCGGGGGGGCTGTTAAGAGGGTATCTCAAACTAAGAAATGTGTTTAATTGCCTCATCAGGCAGATAAAAAAACAGCGTCCTGATTATGCCATACTTTTAGATTACGCCGAGTTCAATTTGCGGGTGGCCAAGGTCCTAAAAGGCATGGGTGTGCCAGTAATTTATTATATAAGCCCGCAGGTTTGGGCATGGGGCCTGTGGCGTATCAAAACCATACGCAGCCTCGTGGACAAGATTATCGTTTTCTTTAAATTTGAAGAAGATCTATATAAGCGTTACGGCATAAACACGAAATTTGTAGGCCATCCCTTGGTAGAACTAGCCAAGGCAGATACGGACCCTAAGGCATTCAAACAAAGCTTAGGAATAAAAGAAAGTGACGAGGTCATTGGCATACTTCCGGGTTCCAGAAAAGCGGAAATAAAAAATATCCTGCCGGTTATGCTCAAGGCAGCCGCTCTGCTGCTTAAAACATCGGGCGGCAGCATTAACTTCATATTGCCTCTGGCGGCAACGATATGCACTTCTGAAATCGAAGGTATGATATCAGCGTCGGGCATAAAGGTCCATATATTACGCAATAATATTTATAATGCACTGAATATCTGCGATTGCGCTATGGTAGCTTCGGGGACAGCTACCCTGGAAACAGCGTTGATGGGGATACCAATGGCGATAATTTATAAGACTAATTTCCTTACATATATACTCACAAAAAACGTGATACAACTGCCTTTTATCGGTCTTGTAAATATTGTAGCCGGTAAAAAGATCTCCAAGAATTCCTGCAATATAACGCAAGGCCTGAAGAGATTTGTTGTTATATCCAAAAAATCATCACCGACAAAGCCCTGTCTTGTAATATCAAAAAAGAATTTTTGGAGGTGAAAAAAACACTTGGTTCGCCGGGCGCCGGCAGGCGTGCCGCGCAGGAAATTGCGGACTTTATCGATAACAAATCTTGTTAAGAAATATCAGGCCATCGGAGGGCTGCTAATCACAGCTTTGCCATTATAGGTAACTGAGACTTGAACTTGTTGTTCTTTACGCGATCTCTTATATAATGTATAAAATCTTTATCAAACCCCTCCAGAAAAAGTTGTCTATTGTTCATCTTTTTATCCATCATGCAAAACAACAACCTATCAATATCCCTATAGGCATAACCCATCTCGCCCTCATCCGTCTGGCCCGGCCATAGATCGGCGCTTGGCGCTTTTTTTAATATAAAAGACGGGATACCCAGATACGAGGCAAGACATCTAAGTTGGGTCTTGTAAAGACAAGAAATAGGATTTAGGGCATAAGCGCAGTCGCCATATATGGTGCCATACCCTACCAGGATCTCCGTCCTGTTTGAGGTGCCGATAACAAGGGCCTTGTTTTTATGAGAGAGATCGAAGAGTATCGACATCCTTTCTCTGGCCATTTTATTTCCTCGCCTTAAATTATCCGCGGTTATATCCGTTCTAAAATAGGCGTCCAGCATGGGCTTTATATCTATAGTCAGGGTCTTTATCCTAAGCCCTGCCGCAAACCTTTTCGCGGCCTGAGCCGATTTAGCGGAATGCGCTCCATAGGGCATGATAACTCCAAGCACATTGTTATTTCCCAATGCCAAAACCGATAGAGATGCCACGACAGAGGAATCGAGCCCTCCGGAAATACCTAATACAACCTTGGTAAAACCTTTAACAGCACATGTTGAACGAATAAAACCAATAAGCTTTTTACGAACAGCGCCTGGTATGATAGATAAATCCTTCATATTCATACGCCCACTATGGATAATTTTATCTTGTTCGCGGCCTGTATCATATCTGCCTTTTCCAGCATAAGGACCTTGCCCGCCTCCATGGCAAGCACTGAAGCGCCGGAGAGCCTCATAGCATCGACGGTTTTGAGGCCTACAACAGGCACGTCAAATCTCATATCCTGGTTTGGTTTTGACACCTTTATGACAACACCTCCCCTGCCTGCAAGTTGACCGGCCCTTTTAATGGCTTCATCGGTCCCTTCTATTGCCTCAACCGCGATCACCGACTTGTCTTTGACAATAACCGATTGACCAATATCCAAAGAGCCCATTTCTTTGGCTATGGGAAAACCAAATTTTATATCCTGCAAGCACCTCTTGTCGGGGGCCTTTTTGGTTAATACACCTTTTCCAGACATAAAACCTTTTAAAAAAACTGTTGAATCCAGGAATTCGATACCAGCCTCCTTGAGTCTTCCGGTTACAGCCGATAATATGGTATCATCCTTTTTATCCCTGACCCTTGACAGGATAGCCCTTGCCTCTCGGTCAAGCTTGATGCCCTGCCTTATAATGACAGATTTATTCACCTTGCCGGCCATAATGGCGTGCGTAACGGACTCCTGCTTCATGATATCCAACAGACGTTGGCCTTGGCCTAATTCTATCCAATAATTTTTATCGCTCAAGGCCTCTATTCCTTTATCGGCACAGGATATGATAGATAGCGTAATTACCTTCAGGTTGTTGGATTTGGCGGACTTGGCGGCGAGCAAAGGGAATTTACCACTGCCCGCGATAATAGCAATCTTGCGCGGATTAATCATTTTGCTTATTTAGAAATGCCTCTCTCGGAATCCTTGATAAAATTCAAAAGAATGGTAATTTCGTTTGTCGGCGCGAGCTGTTCATTGATCCTTGTCAGGGCATTTTTTGTGTTAAGACCCATTGAAAAAATGATTTTAAAGGCCCGTTTCAAACAGGATATTGATTCTCTGCTAAAGCCCGCCCGTTTTAACCCAACAGTATTTACGGTGTAGATCTTTGCCGGGTGGCCATCCGCCATGGCGTAAGGCACGATATCCTGCACAGCCTTCGAACAACCGCCAATAATAGCCATTGTGCCTATACGCACAAATTGATGGGCCGCGGCCAGACCGCCTATCATTGCGCCATTATCCAGCCGTACATGTCCCGCCAATGTCCCGCAATTTGCGATAATAACATTATCCCCTATAACACAATCATGGGCGATATGGCTATAAGCCATTAACAGGCAATTGTTCCCTATCGATGTCTTGCTATCCTCACCGGTGCCCCTGTTGATAGTGGCGTATTCCCTTATTACATTGTTATCTCCGAGCGTCAAAAAGCTTTTCTTATTGACAAATTTTTTATCCTGCGTGATACTGCCGATTACGGCCCCAGAAAATACCTGACAATTCCTGCCAATAGTTGTAAATTCATCAATAACACAATGCGCGCCAATGGAGGTACCCGCCCCTATATCGGTATTGCCATTAACTACCGTATAAGGGCCTATCGAAACCCCCTCGCCGATTTTCGCGTCTTTACTGACTATGGCGGTGTTATGTATATTCATCCGCTTGCTCTGCCTATCATTCATTTCCAAAAGCAAAATTAAGATCTGCCTCGGCGGCAAGATTACCGTTAACTAAAGCCTTGCCGCGCACCTGGCCTGTCCTTGTCTTATATTTTATGACATCCACCTCTAAACGCAGCTCATCCCCGGGACGCACTATGCGCCTGAACTTGGCATTATTAATAAACATAAAATACGCGGTCTTACCGTGATTCTCCGGACGGCTAAGCAGGATGACCCCGCCCACCTGGGCCATAGCCTCCAGCATGAGAACGCCTGGCATAACAGGATTACCGGGAAAATGACCCGCGAAGAAATAATCATTCGTAGTCAATTTTTTAACACCAACCGCAGACAAGTCTTTTAATTCAATTATCCTGTCAACCATAAGAAAAGGATACCTATGCGGGAGGATCGCTTTGATATCTTCCTGGTCCAGGATCCCCTTCGAGACAAGGCCATCTGTTCGCGCCACTGGGGAAAAAAACTCAGCATGCTTAGCAATAGCGCGCAGCAATTCAATATTTAACCTGTGGCCGCTCTTTATGGCGATGATATGGCCTCTTATCCGGCAACCAAGCAGATACATATCACCTATCAAGTCTAATACCTTATGCCGCAGGAATTCATCATCAAAACGAAGCTTCCCCGACACTATCCCGTCTCTTCCTACCACAACGGTATTCTCCAGGGAAGCGCCTTTTCCGTAACCTAAACCACGCAGGGTCTCCACCTCTTCCTGCAGGCAGAATGTCCTGCTTGAGGCAATATCATTTTCATACACATCCTGGGTTATCAGGAAATGGCCATATTGGGTTTTAAAATTAGTCGTAGGATAATCCAGTGTATATGATATCCTGAAATTCACATCGGGCAGGATCAACAGCATGGAATCACTATCCTCAACCTTAAGGGGCTGCCTTACACCCAACTCATTACGGACCGCGTCCTGCTCTTTGATACCGGCATCTTTTATGGCCTTTACAAAGCCGGCGGCACTACCGTCAAGCCCCGGTAATTCCGGTCCATTGATCTCGATCTCCATATTATCGATACCGAGCCCTGACAGGGTGGCTAAGAGATGTTCTACCGTATGTATCTGCGCCTCGCCTTCTCCTATTGATGTCCTGCGGCGGTTGTTTTCGGCAATCGATATGCTGGAAAGCAAGGCGGGGACAATAGGTCTGCCGGCCAAATCCGTCCTGACAAATCTTATCCCGCGGCCCGGCAATGCCGGCTTTAATAATAATTTAATCAATTTACCCGTATGTATCCCAACACCTTCGATCCTGTTGGTATTTGCTATAGTCCTCTGGAAAGCCACGTCTTTTACCTCTTTTTTGTATTAAAATCAGAGCCTGTCTTTTATTTCTCTGACGGCCTTGAATAATTCCGGTAATTTATGCAGGCAGGCGAATATCCGTTTTTGTTCTGATATATTATTGGCTGGCGAACCAAGCACAACAGTATTTGAAGGCACTGATTTTGTAACACCGGCCTGCGCGGCGACTATGGCATTATCACCTATCTCTACATGCCCCACGACACCCGACTGCCCCGCCAATATAACATTATTCCCCACGCGCGCGCTACCTGAAATCCCCGCTTGGGATACTATTATCGCATTGTCCCCAACAAGCACATTATGCGCTATCTGAACAAGATTATCTATTTTTGTCCCTTTTCCGATAACGGTTTTTCCAAACCGCGCCCTGTCGATAGACACATTGGAACCAATCTCAACATCATCGCATATCAGGACAATGCCTGTCTGCGGTATCTTTTGATGGACACCGTTTATCTTCACATAACCGAACCCGTCCGAACCTATCACACTATTGCTATGGATTATAACCCTTTCTCCAATTACGCAGTCTTCTCTTACTACAACACCCGGGTATAGTTTCGCGTCTTTGCCTATTCTCGCGTTATGGCCGATATATACATGCGGGTAGATAACAGCGTTATCCCCAATCTCGGCACCGAACTCTACGACCGCAAAGGCCGCTATAGAGACGCCCTTGCCTATTTTAGCGCCTTTGCCGATGAAAGCCAGTTTATCTATGCCGGCCGGCGGGCCTTTATCATAAGTATCTCGGAACAATGATATGACCTTAGTAAACGCCAGTGATGGGTCATCCGTCCTTATAATGGGTTTTGCCGATTGAGCTATCTCTCTTGATGTAATAACCGCGGAGGCATTTGTTTTTGCCAACAACGGCCCGTATAAAGAATTAGCCAGGAATGTGATATCGCCTTCCTGCGCCTCTCTGATGCCGTTAACACTGCTTATTTGCGTGTCCCCGTCTCCAACCAATTCACCGTTAATTAAAACGGCTATTTCTTTAAGGCTTTTTTTCATCTAACCGCGCTTCTTCTATGTTTCGAATTAAGCAGGTTAAGCACTTCCTTGGTGACATTATATTCCTCGAGCGCGTATTCAAGAACCCTGCTGTTAACAACCATGGTGTATCCGTTCTGGACGGCATAATCATTTACAACCGCTTCTATATCCTTGAGTATCGCCCTTACCATGTCATCTCTCTCGCGCTGGAGTTCCGCTTTGCCTTCGCGGTCAAAATCCTGCAGTTTCCTTATTTCATCATCTATCTGGGCCTGTTTTTTTTCTTTCTGCTTTTCATTTAAAAGTTCTATTTCGTTCTTCATGTTCCTTATGTTTTCAACCATCTTGTCACGCTGGGCCTGTTTACCTTGACTTTTCGTGCCAAGCTTGGCGTCTTCTTCTTTCGTCTTGTCATAACCGTCAAAGACAGCAGCAACATCAATATACCCAATTTTTATGTCGGCCGCGCGGGCAACACTCGGATAGGCCAAACACGAAACAACAAAAACAAACAAAAATACTACCTGCATCCTGCGCATATCTTCCTCCTATTTTTTCTTTGTTTGTGGAATGATTTAAAACCTTAGAAGCCTCTCGTCATGCTGAAATGGAATCTTACCTTCTGTCTGTCATCGGGATGCGCCTTATCAAGCGGGTAACCTAAATCAACCTTTACAGGGCCTATAGGGGTCTTAACTCTGACGCCAAAACCTGCCCCCGACTTAAAATCATCAACCTTTATATGATCATCCGTAGAGTGCCATACGTTTCCTATATCGTAAAAAGCCGCGATCTTAAAATTCTTAAACACCGGATATGTAAGTTCAGCGTTTCCGACAAGCATTGCCTCTCCACCTATAGGATCGCCAGTGTTCGCGTCACGTGGTCCGATACTGCGCTCTTTATAACCTCTTACCGTATTAGCACCGCCGGCAAAAAACCTCTCATATATAGGAACATAGGTAGAATC
>JBAZLY010000010.1:0-40447 GCA_041650035.1 Candidatus Omnitrophota bacterium
CTGAAATACCTGACCGTGTCAATGGAATATGCCTTGCCTTTCTTGTCAAGCTCATAACGCGAGACATTGAAACCCTTTTTGCCGCTAACAGCAAGCCTGATCATGTGAAATCTTTTGGCAGGATTGATTATACCGGCAGGAACCTTATGGGGTGGAATACGGGCTGGGACAAAGATCACTTTATCCAGTTTCAATATCCTCTTCGCCTGGACGGCCAAAAAGATATGACCCTTATGCACAGGGTTGAATGTGCCTCCAAATATTGCTACGCGCATTACCGGCTATTTCCTTATCTGGCCGTTTCCTATCACAATATATTTATATATGGTAAGTTCCTGCAGTGCCATAGGCCCGCGCGCGTGTATCCTGTCGGTGCTAATACCTATCTCGGCGCCAAAGCCAAACTGAAACCCGTCCGTAAACCGAGTGGACGCGTTGGAATATACGCAGGCGGAATCAACCTTTTTTAAGAATTCAAGCGACGCGGCATAATCGCGCGTAACGATAGCGTCGGAATGCCCAGAACCGTATTTTGCGATATGGCCCATGGCCTGTTGGGCGCTATCAACTATTTTTACGGCAAGAATAAGTCCAAGATACTCCTCATACCAATCAGCTTCCGACGCTTTTTTTATACGCGGAGAAAATTTCATGGACCTTTCGCATCCTCTGATCTCGACACCCTTCTCGCGCAAGGCCTTTACAGCCTTTGGCATAAACCTGCCGGCTATATCCTTGTGGACAAGCATTGTCTCCATGGCATTGCATACACCCGGCCGCTGGACCTTGGCGTTTAGGCATATCTTAAGCGCCTTTTTTATATCCGCGTCTTTATCAACATACACATGACAGACACCTTTATAATGCTTAATGACAGGAATACGCGATTTTTCGGCAATAGCCCTTATAAGGCCCTCTCCGCCGCGGGGAATAACAAGATCGATATACTTATCCTGTTTAAGAAGGCATGTCACGGCCTTCCTATCCGTAAATTCTATCATATTGACACAGTCCGCGGGCAGGCCAGCTTTCATAACAGCCTCTTGGAGCACCTTGCATATAGCCATATTTGAACGTATAGATTCCCTGCCGCCTTTTAATATTACGGCATTTCCGCTTTTTAAGCAAAGGCTGGCACAATCCGAGGTCACATTAGGCCTTGACTCATATATAATCGCTATCACTCCTATAGGGACTCTCATCTTGCCGATAATAAGTCTGTTGGGCCTTTTCCACATCTTATCAATAGACCCGCAGGGGTCAGGCAGTTTGGCAACCGCTTTTACAGATGCCGCCATATCCTTGACGCGGCAGACATCAAGCGTAAGCCTATCTATCATTGCCTTTGAAACCCCTGACCGTTTCGCAGCGGAAACATCCTTTCTGTTTTCCGACAAAATAAAATCGCGTCCCGCGTTAAGGCCGTCTGCCATATAGATAAGGGCCTTGTCCTTATCAACCGATGACGCGTTCGCGAGTATCTTCGAAGCCATCCTCGCGCCTTGGGCCTTTTTTTCAACAATACACGTTATATCCATATCATCTTCTCTTAGCCTTTGATGGTAAAAAAACCGTGCCGTTTATCTTATTGTCCGCTATATTGACAAGCACATCCCGGGCCCTGCCATTAGCTATTATGGCCGTTACACCTGAAGAAACCGCTATCTTAGCGGCTTGGATCTTGCTTATCATGCCGCCTCTTCCCAAACAACTGCAAGACGGCTGGGCCATCCTCTCAATCCTTTTATCTATTTTCTTAACAACAGGCACCAGCCTGCGGCTGCCGGGCTCGTATAAACCATCCACATTAGTAAGCATTATAAGTAAACGCGCGGATATCGTCTTTGCCACAAAAGCTGAAAGCCTGTCATTATCGCCAAACTTTATCTCTTCAGCCGCTATGGTATCATTTTCATTTATAATAGGCACAGCGTTATAATCATCCAATAGGCTGATTATGGTTTTCTTGGCGTTAGAGATCCTTTTGACGCTTGAAAAATCCTCTCGTGTCAAAAGTATTTGCGCGGCATGCCTTTTGTGAAAACGAAAATTTTCTTCATAAAGCTTCATGAGCTTGCCCTGGCCAATGGCCGCGCAAGCCTGGAGCCTGTTCAGATCACGGGGGCGCTTATCAAGGCCAATGGCCTCCATGCCGGCGCCTATGGCCCCGGATGATACTATTATTACATGAAAACCCATGCCTTTAAGGATGCATGCCTGGCGGGCAAGTTCCCTTATGAAAACAGGGTCAAGCCTGCCCAAACGAGAGCGTGCGGTTATAGACCGTTTCCCCAATACCGCGGTGCCGACTTTTACAACAACGATATCTTTTTTCATATCATGCCTCCCGCGCGCGTTTGTTCCCCGGAATCAATAATAATCTCCGGACATCCAGCACGCGGTAATTGTTTTACTATAGCATTAATCAGTTTATCGATACCCATGGATTCCTTCGCGGATATGGGCATGATATTCTTGCCAAGCGCCTTTTTCACGGAATTAAAATTACGCTTTGCCTGGCAGGTATCCATCTTATTGCCCGCTATGATCTGGGCCTTTGAGGCAAGGTTCTGGCTGTAAAGCTGAAGTTCCTTATTGACCCTATGATAATCAGCAATAACCTCTTCGGGGGTCTGCCTTGAAAGATCGATCAGGTGCACAAAAAACTTAGTCCTTTCAGCATGGCGCAGGAACTTATCCCCAAGCCCGCGGCCTTTGTGCGAATCCTCTATAAGCCCGGGTATCTCCGCGATCTTGAAGGCCTTGCCGTCCGCGTAACGGACAACACCAAGAACCGGATTTTTTGTCGTAAAGGCAAAGTCCGCTATCCTCGGATGCGCGTTTGACATCTTTGACATAAGGGTTGATTTGCCAGCGTTAGGAAGGCCTACTATACCTATGTCCGCTATGAGCTTAAGCTCCAGAAAAAGTCTTTTCTCCGCGCCCTTTTCCCCGGGTATCGCGTTTTTGTGGCTTCTATTACCCTTACCGCCCGCGCCGCCTTTGGCAATGATCATCTCATCGCCTTTTTTCAGCATGTCTCTTATTAGTTCATTTGTCCCGGCGTCATAAACCAATGTGCCTTCCGGAATATCTATTACCATATTCGCGCCGTTTTTGCCGCGGGCCTGCTTCGATCCGCCGCGGCCTCCATCCTTAGCCTGGAAAAGCTGGCGATACCTAAAATCAATAAGGGTGTGCACATTAGTGCTCACCCTTAATATAATATTGCCTCCGTCACCGCCATCTCCGCCATCGGGAAAACCCTTCATATTAAGCTTATCCCGATAAAAGGTATCTACGCCCTTGCCGCCGGATCCGGCTTTAACCGTTATCTTAGCAGTATCTATGAACATGGGAAACTGCCTTAGGCGGCGGTAATATCTACCTTCCTGTCCCTAAACCTTACCTTGCCGTCTGTCTTGGCAAAAAGCGTGTCATCCTTGCCGAGACCCACATTAATCCCCGGCTTGAACCTGGTCCCGCGCTGGCGCACGATTATAGATCCGGCGCTGACAAGCTGACCCCCGTATCTCTTTATGCCAAGACGTTGAGACGCGCTATCCCTGCCGTTCCTTGAACTACCCTGCGATTTTGTATGTGCCATTGTTTAACCTCATATATGCCGGCTATGCCGTTTTGATCTCTTTGACCTTAACCCGGGTCAAAAGATCCCTGTGGCCTACCTTCCTGTGATAGCTCTTCCTTCTCTTATATTTGTAGGCTATCTTCTTTTCGCCTTTTTTATCCCCAATAATATCACAAACCACCTTTGCGCCCTTGACATAGGGGAAACCTATTTCGACATCCTCGCCCGATATTACCATAAGCACTTTATCAATGATGATCTCTTTTTTCTTCTGTGTGCGCGGGATATCCAATATATCGCCTGCGCTGACCTTTTCCTGGCCCGGGCCTATCTCCACAATCGCGAACATTAAAATATTCCTCCAATTTATTTTTATGAATTAAGAAATTAGTATAACATATAATATTATAAATAGCAAGTAAAATCAAATTCAGGGTCTAACCGCACGCAATCCAACCCATAGCCGAAAAACTGGGAAAGCACGGCGCGAGAAAAATTAAAAAGAACTAACAACACCTATCCGGCGCGTACCTGATATCGCTTAAAAATCATAGGGGTAAAAAATAATCAGCCGTTTCTTAAAACCAAATCGTTAAAAAAGCGCCCGGAGGGTTTATAAAAACCGGCATGATACCCTACTTAATATTTATTTCTTCAATATGCAATGTCTCATCGGAGACTACCAATACCCGTCTCCTAAAAAGACGTTTCAGATTATCTATAGCCGGCGCGTCCTGATTTACAAGCCTGCTGGCGATCTTCGGGTGTACGCATACCTCTATGTCTTTCTTTTTGCGATTAGTCTTGATAAAACTCTTTAATTTCCTAAGCACCAGCGTGACCATCGCTTCATCGGATTTCACCATGCCTTTTCCGCGGCAATAAGGACAATTCTCATAAGAGACACTCTCCAGGCTTTTTCTGACCCTCTGGCGCGTCATCTCAACGACATTCAATTCCGAGAATGATATGATATTGGTTCTTGCCTTGTCTTTTTTAAGCGCCTCCTGCAATATAGAAAGCGTCTCCTTGCGCTGGGCGGCCAATTCCATATCAATAAAGTCTATTATAACGATACCCCCTATGTCCCTTAAGCGTAATTGGCGCGCGATCTCTTCAGCGGCCTCACGGTTGACCTTGAATATGGTATCCCCCAAGTTCTTCTTGCCCGTGAAACGCCCGCTGTTCACATCTATAGCTATCATGCCTTCAGTCTGCTCTATTGTGATATAACCTCCGCATTTTAAAAATATCTTCCTTTCAAAGAGCCTGTCTATCTCGGCCTCAATATTAAACTTCTCAAAAAGCGGCAAATTGGCGTTGTGAAACCCAATCCTGTTGCGGTATTTAGGTGCTATGCGCTGCGTAAATGCCTTCAAGCGCTTAAATTCCTGTTTTTCATCAACCATGATCGACACGGTATCCTTATTCAGGAAATCCCTTATCATCTTAAGGCCAATATCATACTCCTCGAATAAAAGCGCGGGGGCCTGTTGTTCTTTAAAGGCCTTGTTTATCTTGTTATACGTATCAAGCAGGTAATTAACATCCCGCAGGATATCCCTCTTATCGCAACCCTCCGCAGCCGTCCTTGCCACAAGCCCAATACCATCGGGAAGCTTGATCTCATTGAGTATGGATTTTATCCTTGACCGTTCCTTATCATCCTTTATTTTTCGCGATACGCCGTTACGTCCTAATGAGGGCATCAATACCAGGTATCTGCCGGGAAGTGAAAGGTGTGTCGTAAGCCTGGCCCCCTTCGTGCCCAATGATTCCTTTTCCGCCTGCACCATGACCTCCTGGCCTTTCTTAACTATATCGCTGATGCGCGTATTATGTCTATGCCGGTTATTCTTCTTTCTGGGCGCCGGCTCGGCATCATCCTCATCAACATCCTGCGGGATAATATCATCAACATACAAAAAACCGTTCTTACCTAATCCAAAATCCACAAAGGCCGCGCCCATACCGTTTAACACGGATGTAACTACGCCCTTATAGATATTACCAACTATCCTCTTTTCGGATACGCGCTCAACAAAATACCATTCGAGTTTTTTATCCCTCAATATGGCCACACGTCTTTCTCCTGCCTCAATATTTATCAATATGTCCTGTTGCATCTTATTCTCTTTCCCTTTCTTAAAAATTATCCTAAAAATTAAACATACCCGTCATGGAATATCAAAAAAATTTCCCTGTAAAATATGGCTGCCTGCATGCCTATATTATAAATCCGGCATTACCCCCGGTGTCAGCTTAATCGTATGCCTTCAGGAAGCAGGTTATTCATCCTCTCAACAAATATGTCCCTGCCAACATATTCCGCGAGCACAAACTCCGCCTCCTGGCCATAAGCCTCAATCCCAAGCTTTAAGGCATTTTTTAACCTGATAACAGGCCTGGGATTAAAACCCTTTGTAAGATACAGCTTAAACCCTGTTCTCCTTAAAACCCTATGGAATAATCTCATAAGATCCAAGTGGGAGATATAGCGCATATAGTCTGTCTTGCAAAACAATACTGGCACAGTGTTCCTTATTTCATCAGTCATAATACCAGCCAAAAATACATTATTATTTACCCCGTCAGATTGAAACCCGCATGACTGCTATTTAACAATCTCGCCCTGGGCCTTTGCCAGCCAATCGGACTGCCCCCTAACCCTTAATACGCCTGTCTCATCAATAACAAAAGACCTGTTACCGGTGACCTTGAAGGCAACAGGGCGTGCCTGCGCGGTATAACCATAAGCCGAGACATCGTTTAGGCGAAAATTATAACCTTGCTTAGTCCCGTTGCCAAGCATGGTATCAATATAAGGCGGTTTAGATGTTGACAAGACGCTTAGGCTATTGGCGTTTGTGTATAATTTAGGCCTCTGGCCGGCACGAAAGCTCTCCATGGCAGTGTGTATAAGCCTTAACGATGCTATAGCATTTTCTTCATTGGCATGCCACTTTGACTTCATGAAATTCGGAATGGCTATAACTGCCAACAACACTATAATAACGGCAAGTATCGCAATCTCAACGAACGTAAAACCCCTTTCACATAATATCTTCATGGCCTACCTCCCCCGCGCGGGATAGACATTATATACCCGGTTTTTTATTTAAAGCATAACATAGAGCAATTGCCGTGTCAATATAAACAGCAGGGCATAGAAGTTTTGTCCCGCGGGGTTTAAAGGGTTGAGGCCCTGTAAGGGTATATTTTTGCTATATGACCAAAACGGGATTATGACAGGGAAAGGATTGCCTGACAAGGATTTGGCCACAGCTCTTTTTTCAGCATGGCCTAAAAACAAGAGCACGAAAAACTTCCCTTAGTCCGGCCTCTTAACAATTGACTATCACATGAGACCATGGCAGGACTTCGCCGTCACCCTTTTCCGAGAGATATCGCCCTTTATCAATACCGCATTCTTCAAACGCCTTATCCCATATATCCGGATTAAAGGTCTCGGACCAGGCGTCAAACCTCGCCCCCTTCTGCCAGGCTGACACAATCAATCGCCCAAGGTCTTTGTCGCCTCTTGAAAACACCGCCTCCAAGACGCTTGTATTGACATCGCTAAACTTGAGCTTAAGGTGTTTTATCTTCTTAGAGGCGGCTAAAAGCATGGCCTGTTTTCTTGACAGCTCAAACGAGCCAGCCATCGCCTGTCTTTCAAAAAAGGTGTGAGGTTTCGGTATAAACGATGAAATACTTGCCACAATATCAACCGGCCTGCGCGAGATCTCCCGTCTGACCGAATCAATTGACCCGGCAAAATCAATAATACCCTCCACATCTTCATCCGTCTCACCCGGAAGGCCTATCATAAAATAGAGCTTTACCCTGCGCCAGCCCTTGGAAAATGCCTGCCTAAGCACGGCAAAGAGCTTTTCCTTTTCTATGTTTTTATTGATCTTTTTCAGCATCCTGTCGGTACCCGCTTCAGGCGCGAAGGTAAGCCCGCTTTTTTTAATTGCGCTGACAAGAGAAGGTATACCCAATGTGGACTCCTCTATCCTAAGCGAAGGTAAAGATATGCCCACCCCTAATGGCAAAAACAGGCCGGTGAGTTCAGATATAAGTTTCTCAATACCCGGATAACTGGCGCTTGAAAGCGATAGAAGCGACACCTCATCAAGGCCTGTATTTCTGTAAGATTCCCGGACAAGCGCGGCCACCTGGGCCCTGTCCCGCAACCTGACAGGGCCATAAACCGACCTTGCCTGACAAAAATAACAATTATTAGGGCATCCTCTCATAATTTCAACCGTTATCCTATTATGGACAGGCTCTATATAAGGGGTTATGGGTTTTGTCGGAAAATCCGACTCCTTCAATTCCCGCGTAACTCTTTTTACTACCTTACTGCCGCGGACATGAAGAGCGGGTATATACACACCCTCTATCCGCGATATCTCGCGCATCATCAAGGCCCTGTCAGATCTGTATTCATCATAAATACGGGATATCTCGACGACAGGTTCCTCGCCGTCTCCAATAACAAAGATATCCACGAGGTCGGAGAGAGGTTCAGGATTTACAACACAAGAGCCGCCGGCAATAATAAGCGGATACCCGCCCTCGTCCCTTTGGGCGGATAAAAAAGGTATGCCTGAAAGGTCAAGCATAGTCAGCATATTGGTATAGGATAACTCATATGAAAAGGAAAATCCGAGGATATCAAAGCATCTCAGGGGCATTTTATTCTCCAGCGAAAACAGCGGTATATTGTTGTCCCTTATGGCCTTCTCCATATCAATCCAGGGCGTAAAAGAACGTTCACATAATATCCACTCCTGCCTGTTAAGTATGTGGTAAAGAATTTTTATGCCAAGATTGCTCATCCCTATCTCATACAGGTCTGGAAAGCACAGGCAGAACCTGACCCTGACCTTATCCCAATCCTTTGTTATGGAATTGGCCTCACAGCCTATATACCGCGCGGGCTTTCTAACGCTTAATAATAAATCTTCCGGAAGCCGGACCCTGTTCATATTAGACATAAGAAAAAAGGTTAATATCTGTTATCATGTAAACATCCCTTTGCATCAAAATATCTTGCGCTTCATATTGATACTTATCGCCAACCCTATCATAATCATGGTCGTAAGCAGGTTCGAACCGCCATAACTGATAAATGGCAGCGGCAGGCCCACTACAGGCATAAGTCCTATTGTCATGCCTATATTGACAAACACCTGAAACCATATCAGCACCGCTATGCCGGATAAAAGTATCTTACCCCTGATATCACCCACCGCATCGGCAGTAAAAAGCAGTCTGTTTATCAAAAATAAGAAAAGGCTTAATAAGATAAAGGCCCCCGTAAACCCCCATTCCTCTCCAATTACCGAGAATATGAAATCGGTGTGCCTTTCTGGGAGAAAGTTCAGCTGGTTTTGGGTACCCGCCAACCAGCCCTTGCCGAATAATCCCCCTGAACCCACGGCTATACGGGACTGTATGATCGTATAACCGGCGCCAAGGGGGTCAATATTAGGATTCATAAACACAAGCAGGCGCTTCTTCTGATAAAGCTTAAGCATACCCCATAAAACGGGCGAGCACGCGACGGCCGAGAACAGGATAACCATAAGGTGTTTTATCCTCGCGCCGGCTACCAATAGGACCGTAAAGAATATTGGCAGGAAGGTAAGTGCCGTGCCCAAATCAGGTTGTTTCATTATCAACCCGACAGGCAGCATGCAAAGAAGCATGGCGCCAAATATTGTCTTTGGACCGGTAATATTTTCATTATTATCCGAGACATATTTGGTCAGGGCGAGCAAAAAACTTATCTTACAGAATTCGGACGGCTGCAGGCTAAATACGCCTAACCCTATCCATCTCCTGGCCCCATAACGCGTATCCCCGAGTATAAAAACAAACACAAGCATTAAAAGGTTTATGGCAAAAATAATATAGCCGAAATCAATCCAGCGTTCATAACCGAACCTTACGCATAATACCGCGGCAACAAGGGTAAGCCCTATCCACATTAATTGCTGTGTTGAATAATCCTTGACCGAAGCATCCCCCGGCTCATACGAGGCGCTGTATAATGCCAGGAAGGCCATGAAAAGTATCACACCTATTATAACTAATAAAACCCTGTCTGTTTTTTTAAAAAAATTATCCATTTGTTCAGTTCTCTTAATCGGCAGGGTGCGTTCGGCACCCGCATTTAAAATACATTAATTCGTGCTGTCCTGACATGCGCCAATAACATGATTTTCCTTAATATATGTAGTTATAAGCCTCGCGGCGATGGCGGCATCCTCTCCGCCTTTACCGCCATGCTCAACGCAAACAACCATGCTTACTGCCGGGTCTTCGGACGGGAAATAACCGATAAACCAGGCGTGAGAGACCCGTGATGGCCCGGATTGGGCAGTTCCGGTCTTGCCCGAAACAGCCACACCTTTTACCGCGGCGTTTTGGCCTGTCCCTGTCTGATCATTTATACATTTAAAAAGCCCCTGCTTTATCATCCGGAATAATTCAGGCCTTAATCTTGTATTATATTCTTTTTTTTTCGCGATCTTAACCCCTCCGATACTATCAACAACAAAAGGCTGAGGACAAGACCCGCTATTCGCGGCTATCGTCACAGTCTTCAGCATCTGTATGGGCGTAACCTCAAGATAACCCTGGCCTATGGAGTAATTAATCGTATCCCCTTCATACCAGGGCGCTTTTATATTTAATCGTTTCCACACAGGATTCGGCACCGTGCCTTTTACTTCCTGTGGAAGGTCTATGCCGGTTAGGCTGCCAAGCCCGAAACATGAAGCGTATTTATATATCTGCTCCACGCCAAGCGCTTTACCGAGATTGTAAAAAAACACATTGCAGGAATGGGACAACGCCTCTACCACATCCTGATAGCCGTGTCCTGTCTCTTTCCAACAGCGGAAAGACGCGTTACCGAGCCTAAAAACACCATTACAAAAAAAACTTGTCTTTTCCTTTACAGCGCCTGTACCGATACCCGCGGCGGCCATGATTATCTTAAAAGTGGAACCCGGCGGATAACTGCTTGTTATCGCGCGGTTCAGCAGGGGATGACCTTTGTCATTTAAAACCTTGACCCTATCATGGCTTTTGCCTGAAATAAAGATATTAGGGTCAAACTCCGGACCGCTGACAAGGCCTAATATCGCGCCTGTCTTTGCCTCCATAACGATACAGGCGCCTTTTTTATCCTCAAAGACCGAATCCATAAACCTCTGCAGGCCAAGGTCTATGCTTAAAATAATATCCTTGCCTTTTACGGGCTCTTTAAAACCTATCCTTGACACCTCTCTGGAGCGCGAATCCACCTCTATCTGCATGCCGCCGTCATCACCTTTCAGGTATGCGTCATAATATTGCTCAACCCCGCTCTTACCGACAAGATCGCGTATCGTATAACCATAATCTTTAAGCCTCTTAAGCTCCGAATCCCCTATCTTGCCAATATATCCGATCACATGAGAACCTGTCTTGCCATTAGGATACAGCCTCTTCGGTACAGCCCATATAAGCGCGCCGGGGGCATCAACAAGCCTCTCATCTATGGCAAAGGCCTTTTCAGGCGAAATACCGGTAATAATATCGGCCGGCACAAACGGCAGCCTGTAATTCTTTTTATAGCTTGCCTTTAATTCCTGACCCGGCCTGCCGGTAATAACGCTGAGTTTGCCAATTACATCATCCAGGTCTGATATCTCTTGGGGGATAAGCACCAGATTAAAAGACATATCATCCTTTGCCAATAGCAGGCCATTTCTATCATAGATAGAGCCCCTTGAAGCCTTAAGAGGTATCGTACGCACGGTGTTCTTTAAGCTTAACGACCTGAAATGACTGTATCTTATTATCTGAAAATAAAAAAGCGCCGACAGTAAAAATACGAATGACACGAAAACAAGAAATTTTACCACCTTTACCCTGTCACTTAACATGAGATCACTCCGCGAACGGTCATTCCAATAAGAACCTGCTAATAAACCTGTGACAGGTTAATCCGCAAGGCCCTTGAAACAATGATAAATACCATGGGCGACACAATACAGGTATATGCCGCCGCTTTCAGGATGGGTATTACCGGAAAACAAAGGATATCCGCCTGTCTATAGGCTATGGTATTTAAGACAACAATGCAGGCATCCATAAAAACATATGATATAAAGCTTAAGCATATCTGTACCAGAGGCCTTTCCTTATAAAACTTATTCATATGCGTATTAAGGATCACCGCGATGAGAGCAAACGACAGCATATAGCCCCCGGCTATTGATGATGAGGCCATGTCCTTAAGCATACCCGCCACAAGGGCACATTTTACAGCATCACGGCCCCTAAGCAATAACGAGGCAAAGATAACCATAATTAGCAATATGTCCGGCTTTGCGCCGGAGACTACTATGTAATCAAAAGATGATGCCTGGGCCAACCCTGCCAGCAGGATTATGAACAAAACCGGTTTATAATCTACTCTATACATAGGACCTCTTCAAGCCTGGCAAAATCCGTGGCTGGTTTTACAACAGCCGACAGACTCAATCCCCTTGGCTCCTTAATGACCGCTGATACTGCCCCTATTATCAGACCCTTGGGGTAGACATCGCTAAGGCCTGATGTCAAAACCTCGTCTCCTTCTTTTATATCAGCGTCAAGGGGTATATATCTCATCCTGCACATGCCTGAATAACCACCATAAACGATGCCTATCTGCCTGGACCTCGATATAATACAACTGGCGCGGAAATAAGGAGCGGTAATAATACTTACCCTGCTTATATCCGATGAGCTATCTATGACGCGTCCGGCCAGCCCGGCCTGCGATATGACTATGGTGTCTTTTTTAATACCGTCGGATACTCCCTTATTAATGACAATGCTCCTGGAAAGATTGGAAGAATCAGCGGCAATTACCGCGGCGGGGATAAGCTTAAAATTAGACCTTTGCTTAAACCCGAGCATTGACCTAAGCCGCTCGTTTTCAGCCTCCACGTCCTTATAAAGGCTCATCTGGCATGTCAGCCTGGACATGGCGTCATAAAGCGAGGCGTTTTCCTTTATGATGTCCCGGGATTTGAAAATAAAATGGACTTCTCTGATAAAATTGCGGGTAAGAACAAGGGGCAGCCTTGAAATTTTTAAAATTAAGAACTTTGGCCTATCCGTGTATAAGGGCGGGGAAAAATAGATTACCGCTATATATAAGCCGATAATCAGAAGGATTAAGGGTCTTTGTATTTTCACTCAATGATTTTATCTGCTAAGTGCGGTATTCGGGTTTTTGAGAAACCACAACACGCTTAAGATATTTTAATTCATTCAAAACATTTCCGGTACCAAGCGCCACAGCCGTCAAAGGGTCATCGGCTATATGGACAGGCAGTCCCGTCTCATCCGTAATCATCTTATCAAGGCCTTTTAGCAGGGCGCCGCCGCCTGCCAGCATTATACCCCGTTCTATCAGGTCCGCCGAAAGCTCCGGCGGCGTCCTCTCAAGGGCTATCCTCGCGGATTCAACTATTTGATGTATCGGTTCTGAAAGCGCCTCGCGTATCTCTTCGGAGGTAACCGTTATCATTTTCGGCAGGCCGGCTATAAGGTCGCGACCCTTAACATCCATCTTTAATTCTTCGTCGATGGGATAGGCTGAACCTATCTTCATCTTAATATCCTCGGCCGTCCTTTCACCGATCATTAGATTATAAGTCTTCTTAAGATACTCTATGATAGACTGGTCCATCTCATCCCCGCCTATCCTTATCGACCTGGAAAATACAATGCCGGCAAGCGATACAACGGCAATCTCCGTTGTGCCTCCCCCGATATCTATTATCATATTACCACCAGGTTCGGCGATAGGCATGCCCACGCCTATGGCCGCAGCCATAGGCTCTTCGACCATGTATACCTCACGGGCGCCGGCGCGCTCGGCGGAATCCCTTACCGCCCTCTTTTCCACTTCAGTTATGCCCGACGGTATGCCTATAACTATACGCGGCCTCACAAAGACACGCCTATTATGCACCCTCTTGATAAAATAACGTATCATTGACTCCGTCATCTCAAAATCAGCGATAACGCCGTCTTTCATCGGCCGGACAGCGACAATATTGCCAGGTGTTCTTCCGAGCATGCGCTTTGCCTCTTCTCCGACAGCCAGCACCCTTGATGTCCCCTTTTGTATGGCAACAACGGAAGGCTCGCAGAGAACTATGCCCTGGCCTTTGACATACACCAATGTGTTGGCAGTCCCAAGATCTATGCCTATATCATTGGAAAATAAGCCTAAAAAACGATCGAACATCTTTATCAGTATATCCAAAACCTTTTTAATACCGCCGGGATACGAGCTAACCATGCTATTCTCCTTGACCGCCTTCGACAGCAGGCTGATAATTCTGCTTTTTAAACAAGCAGATACTTAATAAGCTACCTATAAGTGTGAGAAAATTATAACAGAACAATTTAGCATTGTCAAATGTAAATAGAACATAATTACTTAGTTAAACTTGAGAGGGTATCCAAAAAACCGGGAAAAGAGACATCTATGCAGCCCGCGCCTGAAACATGACTAACGCCTCTCGATACAGCCCCGGCAATGACAGACATCATAGCCATACGATGGTCATTATAGCTTTGAACGGACACCCCTTTAAGGCTCGTAGGCCCCTTTATGATCAGGTTGTTACCGTTCATATGCAGGTCAGCTCCAAAACCCTTTAGATTTGTCATAATGGCCTGCGCCCTGTCCGTTTCTTTTACCCGCAGTTCCGACACGTCCTCTATAACACTAATACCCTTTGCCTGTGTCGCGCACAGGGCAATGAGGGGAATCTCATCTATCATCAATGGCAGATCATGTTTGGCTATTTTTATGGGGCGAAGCTGTGAATACCGTATAATTATACTGCCCGCGGGCTCGAAGTAGTCCGAACCCTGAATGATCTCTATATCGGCCCCCATGTCCTTCAGGACATTTATCATGCCTGCGCGAGTTGGGTTAAGGCCGCAATTGTCTATTCTTATACAAGCGCCTTCTGATAGCGCCCCCAATGCCATAAAAAATGCCGCCGAGGATATATCGCCCGGGATATCAATATCGCGCGGGGCAAGTTCCATGTCTTGCGCGCCGCAAACAGAAACGGATAAACCTTTTTTCTCAATGTCAATGCCAAAAAACCTAAACATCCTTTCCGTGTGGTCCCTTGACGTATACGGCTCGGTAACAGTTGTCCTGCCTTTAGCGTATAAAGCGGCAAACATTATAGCGGATTTGACCTGGGCACTAGCTACCTCGGTCATGTAATCAATAGCCTTTAAGGCACACGGGCCTTTTATTCTAATCGGGGCAAGATCACCGCCGCCGGCACCGCTGATATCAACGCCCATGAGCCTTAAAGGCTTGATCACCCTTTTCATAGGCCTTTGCAACAAAGAAGAGTCTCCTGTCAGAAGCGCCTCAAACCCCTGGCCTGCCAATATGCCTGACAGCAGCCTAATGGTAGTACCGGAATTACCCAAATACAGTTCACCATCCGGGCAAGACAACCCCTTAAGACCCCTGCCCTCAACATACACGGTATCACCAGCTATATCAATCGATATGCCCATACGTCTGAAGGCATCTATAGTTGATGCGCAGTCCTGGCCCAATAATACATTTTTAAGCCTGCTTTTGCCGCGGGCAATGGATGCCATCATGACAGCTCTATGAGATATGGACTTATCGCCCGGAACAGTAATGCTACCCCGCGGAGAAATAATCCTTTTGATTTTAATCATAATTAAAAAACGGGTTGGTCAAACCTTGTGAAGTTTTACGATATCGCCTGCATATATATCCGCATCGCGCCATTGATCCAGCACAATTATACTCGACATATCATCATAGACATTTTCGACAAGCGCCTTGGCGATAAAACGGTCATCGCGGTATATCTCAAGCGTATCGCCACTGTCGATCCCTTGCTCATTACCCAGATCAATCACGCAGAAATTGTATTTTTTGCTTACCTCTACGATTTCGCCACTAAGCGGTTTCGCAACCTTAACAATTATCTTGGCAAGCTGGACACCCTGCGACTGTTGGATACAGGCCTTTAGATTTTCCTCGAGTTCTAATTTCTCGCTACCGGCAAGTTCAAGCGCGTCCTGCAGGTCCTGATATGTCAGCTTGGCATTCTCAACCTCGTCTTTTAAAGCCGCCTCCTGCGATATTATATCGTTGAGGGCATTATTCAATTCCGCGAGCTCGTTTTGAACCGCGGTAAGCGAGGCCAGGGCATTGTCCCTCTCTTTTATCGCGGAGGGCATCTCATATTCAATAGCCTTTATCTTTTCACTATACCCCTGGACCTCCTGCATAAGTCTTTCCCGCTGGCCTGTGAGGACTTCTATATTGCTTACTATACGCGCGCGCTCATCGGATGTGGTGTTAATGCGCAGTTTAAGGGAATTGATGGCCGCTAATTCTTTCTTTGATCCGGAGAATAAGAATACACCCAGGCCGATAATCAATACAGCAAGAAGTAACATGCCCGCCGAAAGACGCCTGCTCTTATCCATCCCTATATCCCCTCCGCGACAAAGACCTTGTCGCCTGCCCTTATCTGCGAAAGATTATCCTTATCAGCAAGGGCGGCGGCTGATATATTCTCCCTTACGGTTTCCACGCGGGCCTGGCCGAGATCTTTATTCTCGCGCCTTATATCCAAAACCATGCCCTCCTCCATGCCGGATGACTTGCCAAGATTTATCACCAAAAACGCGAATTCCCTGTTAACGGTCAATACCTCGCCGGATGGCAAAACCGGTCTGTCTATAACCGTCTCTGTTACAGTATCAATATCCTGTTCGCGGATATGCCGCGCGTATTGCTGCGCGGCAGGTTCCTCGCGATGAGTTGTCTGCTGATAAATCTTGAGTTGATCTGCCAAGGCGTTTTTTGTCTTCATAAGAATCATAAGCCTTTGATCAGCATCCAGGGTCTGCTTGACAAGAACAGCCACCCTGTTCTTCAGGTCGGATATATCAGCATTCACCCTTTCAGCCTCCTGCCTAACCGCGAGGGCTTGTCCTCTATATTTTCTAAGGTCTCTTTCGGCAGATGCCAGTTCGTGTTTAGCGGCAAGAAGTTCGGATTCGAGCGAGGCAGACCTGTTCATCAGGTTATCAATACTTTTTTGCAGGCCGTCTACCTCATCCTGCAATCTCGCTAATTGCTCCTGGTCTTTTTTCTTCAGGACCTCTTCCTTAAAAAACGCCTCTTCATGCGCAAGGCGCTGGCGCGTATTATTCTGCCTGTCAAAAAAACACCAGGACGCGAATATAAGGACAACCACAAGTAGAACAATTAAAATTACATTTGATAAATTATTAATCGTCCGCTCCTATACTGGATATAATAAATATAGTATATTTGCAAAGCCCCCTAAAGTCAAATCAAAAAAAGCGTTGCGGCGTTTTGAGTAAGTACAGATATACGCCCCAGGCACAGGCTAAATCAAATCTTGAAGACCGATTATCCCGGAATATTGTGATAAAACGCGCCTATGCATCAAGGCTGGACATATCGCTCGGCATCTTTAACCGGAAGGTAAGTTCTTTGCCGGAAACAGGATGCCTGAATTTAAGGCCCGCGGCGTAAAGCGCTATCCTGTTAAATTTTTCCCCGCCGTATTTTTTGTCACCAATGATCGGGTGTCCTATATGCGCCATATGGACCCTGATCTGGTGCGTCCTGCCCGTCACTATACGTACACTCAATTTGGTATAACCGGAATATCTTTTTAAAACTTGAAAGCTCGTCAAGGCCTCTTTGGAATTGATAAATTTAACCGCCATCTTTTTTCTGTCTCTCAAGGACCTGCCGATAGGCAGTTCCACGCGGCCCATGTCAGAGGCGACATCTCCCTCAACAAAGGCGATATATGTCTTTTCTACCATCCTGTTCTTAAACGCGTCTGTCAAGAGACGGTGCGCTGTGTCTGTTTTTGCCGCAATGATCAGCCCAGATACATCCTTGTCCAGCCTGTGGACAATGCCCGGGCGGGGACTTGTCCCTATATGCGCGAGCCGGCCTTTGGTGTAAAAGGCCAGGGCATTGACCAGGGTGTCTTCCCTGTTTCCCGCCGCGGGATGGACAACCATACCTGCGGGTTTATTCAGCACAAGTATGTCACAATCCTCGTAAAGGATCTCAAGCGGCATATCCTGCGCCAGGACACGCGCGGGAGGCGACTCGGGGAAGATGATCTCTACGGTATCATCAGGTTTGATCTGATAATTTGGTTTCCTGCAGGAGCCTGAAACGGTAACGGCGTTCTGGAGTATAAGGCGTTTCAGCCGGCTTCTGGAATATGCCCCGTTTAACATTTCAAAAAGACAGATATCGAGCCTTTTACCGCCGTCGCCCGGGGCGGCCTTAAATGACCGGTTGTTCATGGCGCCGGGAAAAATAGATTATTGATGAACCCGTCAGGACAAAGACGATACTGATAATCCGCGTTAGGCTTAACCCTAAAAACAAGGCCGGCAGGTCGGCCCGAAAAAACTCTATGGAAAACCTGAATATCCCGTAAAGAATAAGATACCACGCAAAGACCTGGCCCTTGAAGGCACGATTTTTTTGCGCACGAAAAAGTATAAGAAAAATGCAAAAAAGCCCTATCGATGAAAATATCTGGACAGGGTATACCCTGACATGGCTTGTTGGAAAACATACCCCTATCACCGAATCGGTCGGCCTGCCATAACAACAGCCGTTTAAAAAGCAACCTATCCTTCCTATGGAATGGCCCAAAGCTATAAAAGGTGCCAGAAGGTCGGCGGTATCCGCTATAGACATCCGCGACTTTTTGGCATAGGCTATACCCAATAACGGGGACAATATAAACGCCCCGTAAAAAATAAGCCCCCCTTTGTTTATCATAAATATCTCCAAAGGGTTGCGGACAAAGTAATCGAATTCGGATAATACATACAGTATCCGGGCCCCGGCTATGCCAAAAAGGAGCAATATAGCCACAAGATTACTAAAAGCATCCTGCCTGATACCAAACATCGGGCAACGTTTCGCAGCCAAAAAAAGGCAGATAAAAAATGCCGCGGCAAGCATAACGCCGTAAGAATAAACCTTGACAGGTCCTAAATCAAATAAGATTGGGTGCATGGACACTCCTCACGCGCGCGCGAAGCCACCTTGGCAAAACAGATAGAAAAGCACTAATGATACGCCTAACGTGATTGCCGAATCCGCTATATTAAAAACAGGCCAACACCTTAGATCTATAAAATCCAGCACATGGCCATAGGCCAAACGGTCAACAAGGTTGCCCAGGGCGCCGGCAGACACAAGGCAGATACCAGACATTAATAAGAATGACCTGGGCCTTTTAAAAATCAATAAATAGGCGATAAATAAAAGGACAAGGCACGACGTGACGGCAAAAAAGGTATTGCCCAAACCCGGAAAAAGCCCGAAGGCTATACCCTTATTACAGACAGGGCTTATATGCAATATATTATCAATGACAGGGTATGACGAGCCGGGGGCCTGGCCGGAAAAAACCAAGACCTTGGTAACCCTGTCGAATAGAAAGACTACGATAAATACCGCGGAAAAAAACCACACGATGTCAAGACCGCCCCTTATTCTTTTCGGCGAATTCCTGGCACGCGACACACATTACGGCATAAGGAACAGCGCTTAATCTTTTAATGCCTATCAGCTTGCCGCAGGCCTCGCATTTGCCGAAATCCCTCTCCTTTAACCTCTTTAAGGCATTATCTATATTGTAAAGCAGCTCACGCTCATTGGCGGCCAGGCCAAGCAAAAGCTCGCGTTCAAAATTATCGCTTGCCACATCCGCCATATGCATACCATAGCCTGACAAATCGCCGGAGACGTCTTTCTGCAAGCGATGCAGATTCTCATTTTCTATGTTCTTAACCTTGGCGATAATACCTTCTCTCATCTGCAAGAGTATCTTTTTAAGTTTTAATTTTTCCGATTTATCCATTATGACTTTCTCCTTTTATGCTGGTCAACACATCATGGCACCTGCTACAAACATCCGGATAAGTCTTTCCGGCACCAGTAGTCTGGCTGAAATTCCAGCATCTGGCGCATTTCCTGCCTTCGGCCCTTCCGACAGATATTCTTATCGACGGCAGGTCATCATCCTCAACAGAGGCGGCAGGCCCATGGCCCTTTTCCACTCCGGCCTGGGAAACTATCAGCAAAGCGGCAAGGTCTTTCTCGTTAGCCTTTAGAAAATCATACGTCTCATCTGTTTGGGCATATAGCATAATACCGGCCTCCAGCGAACTGCCTATCATGCCCGAGGCGCGTGAGGATTCAAGCGCCTTCAGCGCGGTATCTCTTACCTGTTTAAGACGCTTGTACTTATTCTCAAGAACATCATCTATCGCGAAGCTCTGCTTATCACCTATAAAACTCAAATGCACGCTTTCAGGCATACCTTCTGCGCCGGGCATGCTCTGCCAGATCTCTTCCGAGGTAAACACCAGAACAGGGGCTACGACCTTGGCAAGGATCTCAAGGATAATATATAAACCGCTTTGACATGAGCGCCTCTGCGGGGAATTATCTTTAAAGGTATAAAGCACATCCTTGACAATATCAAGATAGAAATTAGACATATCAACTATGCAAAAAGAATACAGATTATGATATACCTTATGAAATTGAAAGTTCTCATAGAAGGCGCCTGTGTCGCGTAAAAGACGACGCGCCCTCGATACGGCCCATTTATCTATCTGGCGCATATCCTCATACCGCACTAAGTCTTTGCGGGGGTTGAAATCATACAGATTGCTAAGCATGAATCTCGCCGTATTGCGTATCTTGCGGTATGCCTCAACAAGCCTGTCCATTATCTCATCCGAGATCCTGATGTCGTCATTGTAGTCTGAAAAAGCCGTCCACAGCCTTAGTATATCCGCGCCATACTCTCCTATGATATCCTGCGGTGAAACGACATTGCCAAGCGATTTTGACATTTTCCTGCCCGCACCGTCTACAACAAAACCGTGGGTGAGGACAGACTTGAAGGCGGATTTATTATCTATAGCCATAGAGGTTATAATAGACGACTGAAACCATCCCCTGTGCTGGTCGCTTCCTTCAAGATATAAACTGCAGGGATATTCAAGCCCTTCTCTTTTCTTTAAGACACCTTGATGACTTACCCCTGATTCAAACCATACATCAACTATATCCTTGCCCTTTTCAAAATCAATGCCCCCGCAGGCGCATTTATACCCCTTGGGCAAAAGATCTTTTATGTCCGTCTCAAACCATACGCCGCTGCCCTGCCTTTCGGCAATAGCGGCAAAATGATCAATAGCAACACTGTCCGCAATCCATTTCTTGCACCGCAGGCAACGAAAGACGGGTATCGGTACCCCCCAATACCTCTGCCTGGATAAGCACCAATCCGGGCGCGTATCTATCATGGATCTTATGCGCTCATAACCCTGCCCCGGAACCCAATTGACCTCTTTTATCGCGGAGCCAATAGCGCCCCTAAGACCGTTATGGTCGATAGACATGAACCATTGTTCTGTTGCCCTGAATATAATAGGGGTTTTGCACCTCCAGCAGTGCGGATAAGAATGATTTATCGTTTCGCTAAAGAGAAGCATGCCAAGCCCTTTTAATTTATCAATGATGGCGCCGTTGGCCTTATGGACATTCTCGCCCTTAAATTCCCCTGCCTGTTCGGTGAATACCCCTCTCTCGTCAACAGGCATGATAACCTCAAGGCCATAAGCGCGGCCTGTGTTATAATCATCCTGACCATGCCCGGGAGCTGTGTGCACACAACCCGTCCCTTCCTGCATAGATACATAGTCAGCAAGCACCACAATACCCTGGCGATAACCAAAGGGGTGTTCATAGGACATTCCTTCGAGGTCTTTCCCTTTTAAAGAGGCAACGACCGGTATACCCTTAAACCCTGTCTTGGCACAAACCTTCTCCAGCAAAGCGGATGCCATAATAATATTCTCACCGTCAGCCTCAACAATAATATATTCGCTGGCAGGGTGAACGGCCACGGCAACATTGGCTGCCAATGTCCAAGGTGTCGTTGTCCATATAAGAATATAATTGTTTTTGCCTCTAATTGCGGCGGGCAGGGCCTTTTTACCTTTATCGGACATCTTAAATTTAACGTAAACGGACGGCGAGACACGGTTTTCATACTCTACTTCAGCCTCCGCCAAAGCGGTTTCACACCTATAGCACCAATTAACCGGCTTACGACCCTGATATATATAACCCATTCGAACGAGTCCGGCCAATGATCTTATGATAGAAGACTCATAAGATTTATCCGTGGTAAGATACGGCTCGTCCCATTCCCCGAATATACCAAGCCTCTTAAATTCCTGCCTCTGCACATCAACAAAACCCATGGCATAATCATAGGCCTTTTTCCTGAACTCTACCTGGCTGACATCGGCCTTTCTCTTGTTCATTTTTTTAAAAAGCTCATGCTCCACGGGCAGACCGTGACAATCCCATCCCGGGATAAACTCGCAATAATAACCCCGCATCGTTTTATATCTTATAACTATATCCTTTAATATCTTGTTCAGGGCATGGCCTATATGTATATGGCCATTGGCATAAGGGGGCCCGTCATGAAGGACATACTTAGGCATTCCCTGCCGCGTTAATTTTATCTTAGGGTAGATACCTTTATCGCCCCAAAATTTCAGCATATCCGGTTCTTTTTGAGGCAGGCCGGCCTTCATCTTAAAATTCGTGCGCGGTAGATTTAATGTATCCTTATAATCCATGTTATATTTTTACCTTTTTTCCGGGGCCTGGGGTATCATAAATATTTCCCGATTATAATATCAAGCCTTTTCCTTGCATCCGCCGAAATAAACTCGGGCCTTGTGATGATAGCGTCCTTTAACGCGGTGGCGCAAAGGCAGGTTCTTTTTTCAGGTAATTCGGGCATAATGGCATTCAATATCATTTTGGCATTGTCGATATTTTTTAACAGATTCTGTATTATAATATCAACACTGACATCATCTGATTCATGCCAACAATCATAATCCGTAACCATAGCTAATGTGGCGTAACAAATCTCCGCCTCCCTGGCGCATCTCGCCTCGGAAAGATTCGTCATCCCGATTATATCCATACCCCAACTTCTATACAGGTTGGATTCAGCCCTGGTTGAAAATGAAGGCCCCTCCATATTAAGATATGTGCCGCAAGCATGCGCGCTAAGGCCCAATTCCTCAGCAGCGTCAAACAACAGTTTCGACAGCACAGGGCACACAGGCTCGGCAAATGTTATGTGCGCCGCGATACCATTACCGAATAAAGTATTCACCCTTGCCTGGTTTGTCCTGTCAACATATTGATCAGGTATAACTATGTCCATGGGCCTTATCTCCTGCCTTAGGCTGCCTACGGCAGAAACGGATACAATCATACCAACTCCGAGCTTTTTCATGGCGTAGATATTTGCCGCGCAATTAAGCTCCTTGGGCAGAAGTCGGTGACCTTTGCCGTGCCTGGGCAAAAAAACGATCTCCCTGCCGGATAATCCGGCAATAAGAAATTTATCCGACGGCTCACCAAATGGTGTGCGCACATCGACCCACTCCGGGCCGTCAAGGGCCTGCATATCATATAAACCGCTGCCGCCTATGATACCGAGTTTTGGCATATAGCCTCCTTTATTCCGCGGCACACCCGCAGGGTCCCTGATTTAGGTTAGCGCCGCATTTATGGCATAAGCCCTTGCAGTCAGGACGACACAATCGCCTCATGGGATACTCCAGTATTATGGAGTCTCTTATATCATCGCTCAAATCAATAAAATGCCCGTTACCCGTGTTATAGATAAAATCGCCTTTTCCTGCTATGCCGTGATCAAATTGGTCAAGGCACCTGCCGCAAACCATACGGGCCGTCGCTGATATCGATATGGCCGCGCGGATTATATCACCGTCTCTTTCGAGGCGGGCCCGGACACTGACTGGGCAGGGATAGGTTATATGAGATGTCACTATCCCAAGGGCCTGGGCCTCTATATGCCCTTCTATATCCAGTCCATGTTTCAATATCTCATTAACGCAGACCTTCACCGCTTTTTCACCTTGATTATTTCCGATGTCTCTTTTGCGATCATCCATTCCTCGTCTGTCGGGATCACAAGCAATCTGGCGCGAAACTTCGATAAAAATCCTTTTATCCGCCGCGCGATCATCCTTCTTATAATAGCGCTGTTTTCTCCTATACCGCCTGTAAGGACTACGGCATCCACGCTGTTCATAGAAGCTGTATAAGCGCCGATATATTTTATAATACGGTATACGAATATATCCAGGATAAGGCCTGCCATCCTATCGCCTTTGCCCAGCCGTTTTAATATATCCCTCATATCATTGCTGGTACCAGAAAGCCCGAGTATACCGCTTTTTTTATTAAGCATGTAGTCGGCGTCCTTAATGGACAACCCTTCCCTCTCCATGATAAATAATACCGCGGCAGGGTCTATATCTCCGGATCTTGTACCCATAAGCAGGCCCTCGAGCGGGGTAAAGCCCATGCTCGTATCAACAGATTTACCCGACTTTACGGCGGTTATACTACACCCATTACCCAGATGGCATGTGACTAGGTTTAACCTTGAAAGCGGTTTTTTCAATACCCCTGCCGCCTGCTGTGACACGTATTTGTGGCTTGTCCCGTGGAAACCATACCTGCGTATCTTATACCTCTTGTAAAATTCATACGGTATGCCATAGGTATAAGCATAAGCGGGTATAGTCTGATGAAATGCCGTGTCAAAAACAGCCGCCTGCGGTATATCCTTGGCAAATTCAATACACGCCTTTATTCCGAGAACGGCCGGCGGATTATGTAAGGGGGCCAATTCATTGAACCCCTCTATTATCTTTATAACAGCCTTGTTTATCAGCACGGGCCCCTTAAATTTTTCGGCACCGTGAACAACGCGATGACCTATGGCGGATATGTCAGACCATGAATTCATAACCCCCAATTTGGGCGATATAAGGATATCGAAAATACGCCTGATGGCCTTATGGTGGTCAGGCGCGTCAACCTTGCCGGTAAAATACCTGCCCTTACCCGCGTCATGGCTGATACCCGACCTATCGGAGCCTATGCGCTCTATTATACCCTTACACAATACCTTATCATTTTTAATGTCAAAAAACCTGTATTTTATGCTGGATGAACCGCTGTTAATTATAAGTATTTTCATAGCAAGGTTATCGTTTTAGGCATGCGCGCACCTTAAGGATGTGACGCATACTATATCTGTGATGTCATCGGACGAGCACCCCCTTGAAAGGTCACTGCATGGGGCCATGACCCCGTGCAGCAACGGTCCGAGGGCCCTGGCCTTGGCAAGCCGTTCCGTCAATTTATACGCGATATTACCTGATTCGAGGTTAGGGAATATTAGCACATTCGCCCTGCCGCCGATAAGGCTGTCGGGGGCCTTTCTCTTTGCGATATCAGGGACCAGCGCGGCGTCCGCCTGAAGTTCGCCGTCGATTAAAAGCCCCGGGTATTTTTCCTTTGTTATCTCAACGGCCTTTACCAAGTTTTCTGTTGCCTCTGTCCGGCCGCTTCCTTTTGTGGAAAAACTCAATACCGCTACCCGCGGCACCGCGTTAAATATATTCTGCATAAGCCTGGCGGCAGAGGCGGCGATATTGGCAAGCTGTCTCGGTGATGGTTCAGGGACAACACCGCAATCGGCAAATATCAAAACACCGCCTTCACCAAATGACTCATCCTGCAATACCATGATAAACGAACTTGACATTGTCTTAACCTCGGGATTAATCCCGACGCACCACAGGGCAGACCTGGCAACATCCCTGGTAGTATGCACGGCTCCGGCGACAAAACCATCGGCCTTCTTCTCCCTGACAAGCATGGCGCCAAAATACACGGGCTTCTGGAGGAGCAGGGCCTTCACATCATCTTTGGTCATATCCTTATTCTTTCTTATTGCGTAAAGGCCCTCCGTATACGCATCGAGCTTATCTGACACGGCCGGGTCCATAATCTCTGTGTCACCCAGGGCCAGGCCTTTGGCCTTGCAGATAGAGGCGATCTTGTCCTTTCTGCCTAAGAGTATAATATCCGCCAACCTCTCACGGGCAATATAATGCGACGCCTGAAGCGTCCTCTCATCCTCGCCTTCGGGCAGGCATATCCTGCGCCTGTTATCTTTCGCCCTCTCCCTTAATTCCGATATCACCCTAAGCATTCGTGCTCCCATGTTTTATTTTTTTAGAAAGCGCCCTGGCGACAAACCCCGGAACGAAACAACTGATATCCGCGCCGAGCATGGCCGTCTCTTTTATAAGCTTTGACGATAGATAGGAATAAGACTCGCTCGGCATCAAAAATATGGTCTCAACGTCACTGCTTAAACGCCTATTGGTCAACGCCATCTGGAATTCATATTCAAAATCCGATAGCATACGCAAGCCCCTCACGATAACATATGAGTGTTTTCTCCTAACATAATCTACCGAAAGGCCTCTAAAGCTATCTACACTCACGCCTTTGATACGCCGCGTAGCCTGACTGACCATATCAAGCCGTTCGGCTATGGTAAAGAGATGTTCCTTAGCGCTGTTATCGGTTACCGCTATTATGACATTCTTGAATATTTTGGAGGCTCGCCTGATAAGGTCTATATGACCATGAGTGATAGGGTCAAAACTTCCGGGATATACGGCTATCTTAGTCATTTTGTTTCCGTTTTTGCGTAAAGGCTTACTGTGGTATCCCCGTAATTCAGCTGACGGGATAATTTCAGGCAACCGAAATCTCCGAAAACGATGTCCTTTTTAAAATGCTCGACAATTACCAAACCTGGATTGCCAAGTATATCATACATACTAATATACTTCAAGCATTTTCTTATGCGATTTTTATGATACCGCTGGCTGGACATGCCCTTATAATAAGGAGGGTCCACGAATATTATATCAAACTTTTTACCCTCATCGCTCAAAAGCCTAATACCCGCGAACGCGTCCTTGGTAATTATCCGCATACTCACCGAAGGCCTATCGGCAGACAACCTTGTTATATTATCATATATGATATCTGTGCACATCTTTGAGCTGTCAATAAAAACCACCTCTTTGGCCGACCTGCTAAGGGCCTCTATGCCAAGCGCGCCGCTGCCGGCAAAGAGATCGAGAACACGCTTACCGTTTATGCCTGAAGCAAGGACATTGAACAGGGCCTCTTTTACATTGTCCCTCGTAGGCCTGATATCCCAGGGCATTGATATCAGGCGCCCTTTATATATACCGGAGATAATCCTCATATTAACCTGTCAGGCCTAAATAAAATTTATCCTTGAATCGCTCCATCAGCTTAAGCCTCATCTTTTTATGGCACGGGTCTTTAAGGCCCGGATCGGAGCTGATGATCCCAAAGGCCTCATGCCGGGCTTGTTCCAATATGTCCACATCGGATATGATATTACCCAACGCAAGCAACGGCGCACCGTGCTGTTGTTTTCCGAAAAGAGCGCCGGGGCCTCTTATGTTCAAGTCCTCACGGGCTATCTCAAAACCGTCATCAATCCTGGATATGGCCTCAAGCCTTTGACGGGCCTCATCCGTGGTTGTATCCGCTACAAGCACACAGAATGAAGCATCCTTACCCCTTCCCACCCTGCCCCTCAACTGATGCAGTTGGCTAAGCCCGAAACGTTGGGCATTCTCAATAACCATAACCGAGGCATTGGGCACATCTATACCGACTTCTACGATTGTTGTCGCGATGAGCGCGTCTATTTTTTTTCGTCTGAAATCGGACATTACAGCCGTTTTCTGCGCCTCATCGAGCCTGCCATGCATCAGCCCTAACCGGAAATCCTTAAAAACCGTTGAACTTAATTTTTCAAACATCGCGGCCGCGCCCTCTGACTTAACAGCGCTTGATGCCTCTATGACAGGATATATTATATACGCCTGTCCGCCTAAAGCAAGCTGTCTTTTTACAAAATCATATACCTCCCTTACCCGAGAGCTGTCAACCCACATCGTCTTGACATTCCTCTTGCCATGCGGCATAGCATCTATAACAGATATATCCATATCACCGTAGAGGGTCATTGCCAATGTCCTCGGTATGGGTGTTGCCGTCATAATAAGCATATCAGGATTATTATTCTTTATCTTTAATGCCGCCCTTTGCTCAACACCGAACTTATGCTGTTCATCGATAACCACCATACCAAGCTGATTGAATTCAACGCCCTTTTGTATCAAGGCATGGGTACCGATAACTATATCTATATCCCCTCTTTTTACGCCCTCCAGTACGACCCTCTTTTCCTGCCCGCTCATGTCGTTTATAAGCAGGGCTGTGCTTATACCAAGCCTGGCAAACAACCTGTTAAGTATTATATAATGCTGGCGGGCTAATATCTCCGTGGGGACCATTATAGCAGCCTGGCGCCCGCACGCGCAGGACAGAAACATGGCATAGGCGGATACTACGGTCTTGCCTGAACCGACCTCGCCCTGCACCAAGCGGTGCATAGGCCTTGGGCTTAACACATCGGATTTTATATCTTCCATTACGCGGGTCTGCGACCCAGTCGGCTCAAAATCAAGCGAGGTAAAAAACTCTTTCTCTCTTGACAGATCTATGGCGCGGCAGCGCAATGTTGTCGCACTCTTCATCTGACGCCTTCTTAATGCAAGCGCGAGCTGGAGTATAAGGAATTCATCAAAGACTATCCTCCTCCTTGCCAGAAGCCTCTTTCCCTCATCCGCCGGAAAATGAATATTGTTTATAGCTGACCTTATATCAAAAAGTTTATGACGCGAGATAAGGTATTCGGGCAGGATATCATCAAACTGCGGCAGATATTGATCGATACCGTTTTTTATTATTCTCCTTAAGCTCCTCTGGTTTACACCCGAAGCAAGCGGGTATATCGGCACAATACGGCCTGTATGTATGGTCTCTTCCCGCCCTTGCGGGCCCCTTATGATCTCGTATTCAGGATGTATAATCTGAAGCCTGGTGGTTTTCTGAATACGTCCATAAAGTATCAGGGTATCATCAGGCTGAAAGCACCTCTTCATATAGGGCTGGCGGAACCACAGGCAATACAGGCTTGCCGTTCCGTCCGATACCCCGAGTTGAAAGATATTTATGCCCTTTCTTGTTTTAAACACGCCGGAAGATACTATCCTTGCCTTTATCGTCTGGAATGTGCCGGGAACGATATCCTTTATGGGTGTAATGTCACTCCTATCTTCATATCTTCTCGGGAAATACTCAAAGGCGTCCTGGACAGTATTTATACCTAAGCGCTTTAAGAGCCGGGCCCGGTCAGGCCCAACGCCTTTTATATAACGCGCCGGTATCTTGGCTAAATCGGTATACATAGTAAACAAGCCACAGGTTGAAAAATAACGGTCTTTTAAGTAAAAATATTTAAAAAAATATACTTGCCTTAACAGCAATAGTATGATATTATAACACGCTACTGAAGCAATTCTCAAGAAGGAGTCTAAAAAATGTCAAGAGTATGTTCAATATGCGGCAAAGGCCCGAGTTCCGGCAGGACGATAACCCGGCGAGGTATGGCAAAGCGAAAAGGCGGGGTAGGCAGGAAGATCGTAAGGACAAGCAAGCGCCGCTTTCTCCCAAATCTTCAGAGGGTCAAGGCCATAGTCGGAAAGACCAAAAAGACCATCGTTGTCTGCGTGGAGTGCCTAAAATCGGGCAAGGTAAAAAAAGCCGTCTAAGTTCTCGCCCGGGCTATAAGACGCAATAAGTTTATCACCTCGTTCGTTGAATGGACGTAAAATTCAGCGGACGAGGTCTTTCTTTCTCCCTTGACAAATACCGTGATACCTATATGCCTTAAGACCTTAAATGCCGTCTCGTCCGTCTTATCATCGCCAACATAAACAGGCAGGGGCCTTTTCCGCGATTGTCTTAACACATGCATGCAATACAGACCCTTATCCCATTTGGTTGAAGGCCTTAATTCAAATACCTTTTTATTCTTAAGGACAACCATCTTTCCTGAAATGACATAAGGCATTGAGGCGGTTAAAAATACCTCTCTTAGACCTTTGACACGCGAAGGCTCCGCCCTTCTGTAATGAAGACTAAGGATAAGGCCCTTGTCTTCAATGTCAACGGAATCCGGATCAACAACTCCCGGTAATTTCCTCTCCAATAACCTCCTAACAGACCTGATACATGACCTTACGCCGGTCCGGTCAATGGCAGGTAAACCTGCGGAAGCATTTTGCGTTTCAAGCCCGTGACAGCCCGCGTAATTTACGCCTCTTAAACCTACAAATCTTCTGACATGGCTTAAGGCGCGGCCGCTAACAATAGATACGGTCACGCCTTCAGACTTTATCAGAGTCCTTAATATGGTTCGGGCGGCATCGGACATGATAGCATGTTCAGGCCTTTGGGTTATCGGGGCTAATGTCCCGTCATAATCCAAAAAAATATGAAGACAGGCGGAAGCGGACACGCGGGAAAGAACATCTTTCTGATTTCTGAATAAGTATTTCAATTTATATTATTGTAGCCGTCCTGGAAACGGCAGTAGTATTCTGTATCTTTACGAATTCCGACACTATATCTCCGGCCCATTTGTATATATTTTTTTCAGAAACCGTTTCCCGCAAAGATGACATCCTGCGCCTTCTTTCATTTTCAGGCATCTCCAGCGCGTACCTGATCTTTTCCACAAAGACCTCGGCGTCAAAGGGATTAAAGGATACGGCTTCCAAAAGCTCTCTGGCGGCGCCGGTAAACTGGCTTAAGAGCAATACCCCGTCGCCGTCTGATCTTGAGGCTATATATTCCTTGGCAACAATATTCATGCCGTCGTGCAGAGAACTGACAATACATATGCTGGCAAGCCTGTAAAAAGCCATAATCTCATCGGATGAAAGATGGCGCCTTACCAGCACTATCGGCACCCAATCATCATCAGCATGTTTCCAGTTCACATGCTCCACAACAGCATTTATCTGGTCATTTAAATCCTTATACGCCTGCAGGTGTATCCTGCTTAGATCTCCTACCTGGACAAATACCAGCCTGCCCTTATAAGACGGGTTTTTATCAAGAAAATTATCCACCGCCTTGATGCGCTCAATAATCCCCTTTGTGTAATCTATACGGTCAAGGCCAAACATAATATATTCTATTCCGCCTAAATTATATTCTTCTATCAGGGGCTTAGCGTGTTTCTTGATATCAGGCGTCCCCGACACGTTAGATATCGCGTCAAAATCAACGCTTATGGGAAAGGCCCTGACGAGGGTCTCATGCCCTCTGTATACTATGGAATAACGTTCGCGGTCTATCCTTGCCTCGAGTATCTTGTCTACGGTATCGAAAAAATTTTCGCAATGATAGCGTATATGAAAACCCAGCAGGTCATTTGCCAAAAGACCTTCCAGTATCTGTCTTTGCTTCGGGCAGATGCGGAATACCTCGGAGTTAGGCCATGGTATATGCCAAAAATGCGAGACAATCAGCCCGGGCATTCTTTGCTTAAGCATAAGGGGAAGAAGTGTCAAATGATAATCCTGCACCCATACAAAAGCCTTTTTATCGCCAATCTCTTCCAGGACGGCATCACAAAATTTTTTATTGACCTCAACATACACCCGCCACTCGTCTTCATTGAATTCGGGCCTTGTATAGGCTATATGACATAAAGGCCATAACCCCTTATTCGAAAATCCGTAATAATAGCCCGCTTCCTCCTCCCTGTTCAACCATACTCTCCTTAGGGTATATAAAGGATTTGAAGGCGGGACAGCAACATGGCTTTTTTTATCAACTGTCTTTCTGTCCCCCGAACCCGATCCATGGGCAACCCATATGCCGCCGCAGGCGCTCATGACAGGGTCAAGAGCCGCGATAGCCCCGCCAGTGGGCCGGCTGCAAACAATCTTTCCGTCCCGAGCCTTATGCACATAAGGCTCGCGGTTTGAAACTATGATAAGCACGCTATCCGCGAATGTTTGTTTTACCATGTCCTGCAGGTTACTTTTCGTATACATTAAACATGTCCTTTACATATATAATATATTAATTGGCGTCCTTTGTCAAAACCTATGGATAAAAGAACAAAAAAACGAACGCGCCTACGGCGCGAATTCCGGCAAACGGTGTCCACGGGCAATCAGTTCATCTAAAAACCGTTTTCATGTCATGACACCAGCAGAAAGCGCCGCCTCTGTAACGGCTCCAGGAACCCTGTTTTGGACGGCAGGGTGGGCATGGATATCTTTTAATTGAAGCCTTATAGATGTTATGCCTTTATACGTATCTAATTCGCAGGCATAGGCAATATCTATCCTTCTGTGTTGCAGGTCATCGGGCACGCGTTGGGCCATATTAAAACCAACAGCCTCGGCCGTTACCTTGCCGTCAGTAACCCACATCCTTATTGTTGACCTGCGTAGGGCCTGCGGCATATTACGTATCATTAATTGCCTGGAGACAAATACAGGCCTGGGATTACCGGCGCCAAAGGGGCTTAGCATATCAAGTTCTTCAAGTATCCCGCGGTTTAAAACAGATATCGGTATCTCGGCATCTACGGTAATACTCGGTATAAGGTCCTGGGGAAGCAGCGTTTTATCCGCTATATCATTTATACTCCGCTTAAAGTCATCAAGTTTGTCCCTTGTTATAGTAAGCCCGGCGGCATAGCTGTGCCCGCCAAAATTTTTCAGATGCCTTGAGCAACCGCTTAAAGCGTCAAAGAGATCGAAATTCTTAATAGACCGGCACGAACCGCGGCCCTCATTACCGTCAATGGATATAATAACGGCGGGACGGTAAAATCTATCGACCAGTCGCGAAGCGACTATGCCTATAACCCCTTTATGCCAGGAGTCATCATCTAATACTATGACACGCTGGCGTTTAAAATCCATGCCCCTTTCAACCCTAACCATAGCCTGTCTTAGGACAGATTCCTCCATCTTCTGCCTGTTCTTGTTTTCAGCACAGAGTGCCTTGGCAAGCTCCTCCGCTCGCGCATCATCCTGTGTCAACAAAAGATCTAATGATACCCCCGGGTCACCAATCCTGCCCGCGGCATTTATCCTCGGACCTAATATATAACCAACATGATAAGAAGTTATGGCTTTGGCCTTCAATCCAGCCTGCTCAATGAGCGCTTTTAAACCAAGTTTTTTTGTATGGGTCAACTGGTCCAGGCCGTTCTTAACCAGGATCCTGTTTTCCCCTGCAAGAGGCACTACATCCGCGACGGTCCCCAGGCACACAAGGTCAAGCTGTTGGTATAACCAGTCATCCCCCGCGCCTAATATAGCGGAGGCCAGCTTAAACGCTATGCCAACACCTGATAAGATTTTTTCAGGATAGGAGCATGTGTCCTGAAGAGGATCCAACACGGCATCGGCTTCAGGCAGCCTCTCATCGGGCGTGTGGTGGTCTGTCACAATGACAGCTATGCCGAGCCGCCTTAAAGCCTCCACCTCCTTAAGAGCGTTGATACCGCAATCAACGGTTATCAAGAGCCCTATTCTCTTTCCGTGTATGATACCGACAGATTTTTCGTTTAGGCCATAGCCTCCATCAAGCCTGCTGGGCAGATAGGAATCCACATCGGCGCCGATATGTCTTAAGACAATGACCATCAGGGCAGCGGCAGAGATCCCATCAACATCATAATCACCATATACAAGTATCTTTTCCCTCCTTTGGACAGCCTGTCTTATCCTGAAAACGCACTTGTCCATACCCTTCATCAACATCGGGTCATGCAGATTGAGCAGGCTTGGATTCAGAAATAATTCAGCCTCGCGCGGCGTCTTTATGCCGCGATTTATAAGCATCTGCGCCACAAGAGGGGATATGCGCATACAGCCGGTCAGGGCCTTCTGGAGAATGGCATCCTGACGGATTATATTCCAGGTCTTTTTTATCATAACAAACAACCTTTTTCCTGGGGAGATACACCCGGCGCGGCTGGTATATTACTAAAATGGCTCGATATGTATAGCAATATCGGTGATACCCCTGATACCGGATTTGATCGTCTCATCTATCCTGTGGCTGAGCTCATGCGCCTTTCCTATAGGCATATGCGCGTCCACAGTTATATGAAGGTCAATATGCGTATCATCCGGACGCCCCCTTGTCCGTATATTGTGACAGCCTTTTACGCCGTCAAAACTAAGGACAATGCCTTTTATCCGCTCTTCATCCAGGACTGATTTATCGCAGAGGATGCCCGATGACTCTTTCAGTATGATAACCGCGCTATGCGCTATCAGAAAGGCTATACATATTGAAACAACAGGGTCTATTACCGGAAAACCGGTCTTAACGGCAATAAATGCGCATATAACTGATATGGAAACAAATATATCACTTTTTGTGTGCTGGGCATCCGCCGATAATATATCGCTTGATAGTATAGTTGCCCGGGTCTTCTCATATAAATATACGGCCGCGTTTATAGCAACGGTAATGAGCATAATAATAAAACTTGTATTATCAATATCAGGAACAATGCGGTTAAAAAACCTGCCTAACCCGTTTCTTATTATGCTGTAAGAAAGGATAAACAAGACGATGGCAATAATAATGGCGGCGAATGTCTCGTATTTCTTATGGCCATACGGGTGGTCTTTATCCTTAGGCCGTGAGGCCACCCACGCGCCGGTAAGGCCAATCAGGTTTGAGGCGCCGTCTGAAAAGGAATGAAAACCGTCGGCACACATAGCTGTCGATTGTATGATATAACCGTAGACTATCTTTGCCAGGGCGACAAGCCAATTAAGCAACAGCACAACCAAAAGTATTTTGCGTATTCTTTTAAATCGCGCATCCATATAGTAATCCGTAAACCGGTATAAAATCATCTAAAAAAAGTGATGACGGGCAAGGCTTAAAAAGACTGCCTTCTCCTTTGCCAAAGCAGTATCATCGGACTTGCTATGAAGATAGTCGAATATATACCGGATATAAAACCAGTTATCAGACAAAAAGCGAAATTATTAAGCACTATCCCGCCCCATAAGAATACGGCGACGACCGTAAACAGCGTCGTAAGGGTTGTAAATACCGTCCTGCTCAATGTCTGGTTTATGCTTAAGTTTATAAGCTCAAAGAATTTGATCTTACGCGTAAGCCTTATGTTCTCCCGTATACGGTCAAATATAACTACAGTATCATTGATAGAATAACCCGCAACCGTTAGAATGGCCGCTACTATAGTAAGGTCAAATTCCCTGCCTGTAATGGCCATGGCCCCTATAACAATAAGGACATCGTGAAGAAGCGCTACTATGCCGGCAAAACCATATTCCCAATGTTTAAATCTAAAACCTACATATATCATAATGCCCAGTATGCCGAACAAAAGCGCCTTAACTGCATTCTTTCTCAAGAGCCTGCCTATGGAAGGGCCTACCTTTTCTATCCTCATAAATTCAAATTGATTATCTTTCATCGAATCCTTCAAGGCGGAGGCAACAGTGCTGTTGGAGTCTTCCGCGGTGCGGATCAGTATCTCGCGGTCTCCGGCAAGGCCCTGTATATTAGCGCCTCCAATACCTGCCCCGGAAATAACCTCTCTCACCCGGGCTATGTCAACGGGATTTTCAAACTTCAGCTGCTGCAATGTGCCGCCGGCAAAATCCACACCGTAATTCCTCTCACCCCTCATAGCAAAGGCGCCAAGGCCTATCAAAATAAGTAATATTGAAATCCCATAACAGATCTTTCTTTTACCCGTAAAGTTTATCTTGGTATCATGGATCCAATTCAACATATGAAGCCTTTTAAACCCTGGGGAAAAAAGAAGCATGTCAAATATAACACGCGTAACGACAAGCGAGGTAAATAGACTGCCGAATATACCGATAGTAAGGGTCATGGCGAATCCCCTGATAGGGCCTGTGCCAAATTGGAATAAAAGCACCGCCGCTATCAATGTCGTAAGGTTTGAATCAATGATAGCGCTGAATGCCTTCCTATATCCGGTTGAAATGGCGCTTCTTATGGTTTTGCCTGACTTTAACTCCTCGCGCATTCTTTCATAGATAAGCACATTGGCGTCAACAGCCATGCCCAACGTCAATATAAGGCCCGCTATGCCGGGCAGGGTAAGCGTAAAATGAAAATACCCCATAACACCCAATATAATAATCAGGTTACAGATAAGGGCAATTACCGCGATAAGACCTGCCAGCATATAGTATAAAATCATGAAAAGGCAGACCAGAAAGGCCCCTATAACAACAGCCTTTACGCCCGACTGGATCGAATCTCTTCCTAATAACGGGCCGACTGTCCTTTCTTCTTCTATATTAACCGGGGCGGGTAAGGCTCCGGCACGCAGGACTATAGCAAGGTCATTTGCCTCTTCCGGGGTAAACCTGCCCTGTATAACACCTTCTCCACTCGGTATCCTTTCTCTTATAACAGGCGCTGATTTAATATTACCGTCAAGGACTATGGCAAGTCTCTTGCCGACATTATCGCCTGTCACATTGGCAAACTTAACAGCGCCGTCTTTTGTGAAGGTAATAGAGACAACAGGCTGATTGAAAGCGGACTGGTCAAAATTTACGATGGCATTGGTCAGATCCGAACCAATGACAACAGCGCCTTTCTCCACAAGCACATTCTCGCCATCTTCTGTCATCAAAAGCTCATATCCGTCCGGGAAATCGCCGTCAAGGGCTGACTTTATTTTTTCCGTGTCGGATGAGACGAGCCTGAATTCTAAAAGAGCGGTCTTGCCGATAAGCTCCAAGGCGCGCTGCCTGTCGGTAATACCCGGCAGTTGGATAACTATCTCATCCTTGCCCTGCCTTTGTATTGACACTTCCTTTACACCAAACTGGTCTATCCTGTTTCTTATGATCTCCAAGGCCCTTTCGGGAGCGTCTTCAGCCTCTTTGGCAGTAAGCTTTGAGGTATCCACTTTGAGCACAAGATGCATGCCGCCCTGCAGGTCAAGCCCCAGGTTTATCCTGCCCTCCCGGGTAATCTTACCATCAGAACCTTTAAGACCCAAAGGCGGCCATAGGCTCCATAGCCCTAGACCTATCACGGCTGTTACAAGAAGTATTCTCCATTTTAAATTTTTTTGCATATTAGATAACTCCCGTTATTTTGGCCTTAAAGGGCAAGGCGGGTATGCCTTGGACCCGGACGGCAATAAATTATTCCACACTTACCTTTTTCTTAACTATTGACACCGCGGACTTCGACACCTCAAGTTTTACATTATCATCAACCCTGATCGAATATGTCTTATCCTTTATGTTGATCACGGTCCCGTGTATACCTCCGTTAGTAACCACCTCATCATTTTTTTTGATCGAATCAAGCATCTGCTGATGTTCCTTTTGCTTCTTCTGTTGAGGCCTGATAAGCAAAAAATAGAATACCACAAACATAAGGATTAGCGGCATAAGGCTTATTAATGGATTTGGGGCATCCGCCCCTGCTGCCTGCTGCGATTGCCCCATAGCGTATGCTGTCTGGATAAACATCTCTTTTCTCCTTTTGCCTTTATCCCCAATCGTATTACCGCTGGACGGGTAAAGGGCTTGGCTTGTTGGTAATATATCCACGCTTGCCCGCCTTTAGGGTAAGCGTGAAAAAAAATAAAAAATCACCCCGCATAAATACCCAGGAATTCCTTTTTAAACTCGCAGAAATTACCATTACTTATCGATTCCCGGATATTTTTCATTAGTGTAGCATAGAACGTCACATTATGCAATGACAATAGTTTTAACCCAAATATTTCATTTATATTAAAAAGGTGATGTATATAAGAACGCGTATAATACCGGCAGCAATCGCAGCCGCAGGATGGGTCAATAGGGCTATAATCATTTTTATACCTGGCATTCCTTATGCGCACCTTACCGAAACAGGTAAACGCCAGGCCGTTTCTGGCGTTCCTGGTAGGCACCACGCAATCGAATATATCAATGCCGGCCTGGACAGACTCAAATATGTCCTCAACTGTCCCAACACCCATAAGATACCTTATTTTATCATCAGGCATGAGAGGCACCGTATTGTCCAGTATCTCATACATCAATTCCCTTGGTTCGCCAACACTTAGCCCTCCAAGGGCATAACCGTCAAAGCCAATACCGGTAATCTGCCCGGCCGATTGCCTTCGCAGGTCCAGGTATGTGCCGCCCTGAATAATACCGAACAGCGACGAATCGGGGGTTGGAAAAATATTACCGGCAGAGATTTCCTTAATAAAACTATTCTTCCCGCGCGCTGCCCACCCGGCGGTCAAATCCATGGAACGGATAGCGTAATCACGCGTACAGGGATAGGGCAGGCATTCGTCAAGGGCCATCATGATATCGCTACCCAGTAAAAGTTGGAAACCCACCGCGGATTCGGGTGTAAGAAAAAAACTCGCGCCGTCAATATGCGATCTGAACTCAACACCGTCATCTTTTATTCTGCGCAGCCGGCTAAGAGAAAATATCTGAAAACCACCGCTGTCGGTAAGTATCGGGCCCGGCCAGTTGATCCACTTATGCAGGCCCCCGGCAGATTTTATCGTGTCGGGCCCGGGCCTTAATAAAAGATGGTAGGCATTTGAGAGCATTATCTGGGTGCCCGCCTTCCTTACCTCATCGGCGGATAAGGTCTTTACGGCACCTATTGTCCCTACAGGCATAAAATTAGGCGTGTCTATCATGCCATGTGGTGTTGAAAAACTACCTAATCGAGCCCTTGTTTTATCATCTTTTTTTATTAACGTATACATATATATCGCATACTGGTTAGATATCACACAATAAGCATAGCATCGCCATAACTAAAAAAACGGTATCTATGCCTTATTGCCTCATTATAAGCCTTTATAATCATCTCCCTGCCGGCAAACGCGCAAACAAGCATAAGCAGCGTTGTCCTTGGAAGGTGAAAATTAGTCAAAAGCATGTCAATAACTTTAAACCTGTAACCCGGATAGATAAATATACCCGCGTAATCTTTACCGTTTGATAACAGGCATTTCGTTGCGCCCGTGCCAATATCCTTAACGGCAGATGCCGATTCTAATGCCCTGCAGGTAGTCGTGCCTACAGCTATTACCCGGCCGCGGCCGGCCTTTGCATTATTTATAAGGCGGGCAGTCTCATCGCTTATTTCATAATATTCATGATGCATATTATGCCTGGTTATGTCCTCCTCGACTACTGGCCTGAACGTGCCATAACCTACATGAAGCGTCAAATACGCTACATCAACCCCGTTTTGCCCGATAGAGTCTATAAGCTCCCTCGTAAAATGAAGCCCTGCCGTAGGTGCCGCTATAGCACCCGGTTTTTTGGCATACACGGTCTGGTATCTTGATTCATCTATCAATTCCGCGTTTCTCTTTATATAAGGCGGCAGGGGCATACTGCCTATCTTATCAAGCATGCCATAGAGATCGCCTTCCGGATCAAAACGCAACTGTATATAACCATTGTCTCTTCCCGCGACCTCGGCGTTAATGCGCCCGCCGTCAAAGGCAACCCTTGTCCCCCTGGAAAGCCTCCTTGAAGGCCTTGCCAGGGTATTATATATACCGCCCCCCAGTCTATCCGCTACGAGGAACTCGATCTTTCCGCTAAAACCCTCCCGCATGCCCGTGATACGCGCTTTATACACCTTTGTATCATTGAGAGCCAGCAGGTCCCCATTTTTAAAAAAACGAACTATATCCCTGAACATAAGATGTTCAATAACACCCGTACTCTTATGCAGGACAAGCAGCCTTGACTCGCCGCGGTTTTGGCAAGGGTATTGAGCTATCAACCCGGACGGCAGGCTATATTCAAAATCCGAAAGCCTCATGCTATTCAAGGACCTCTATTTTCGCGCCGGGATAATAATATGATAATATATCCCGGCAAGACTTCTTCTTCTTTGCCATAGCAAAGGCACCCCACTGGCACATGCCGACCCCATGCCCCCAGCCTTTTCCCTTAAAGCATATCTTATTGCCGTCAAAACGAATATTAAAATTCGTGCTTTTGATAAGCGCCGGGCCTATCAACCGGCGCAGATCTTTTGCCTTAATCTTTTCCGTAACCCCGTCCATTTCGACCACAACAACCTCTACCCTGCCACAGCTGTCTCTTCCCGACACCGACACGCCTCTTATGTCGTCCGCCTTCTTATGCCCGGCTGATCTCAAAACCTCCACAAAGGAAAGGATATCCATTTCATAAGACCATGAATAATATGGGGAATTTTTGCAATACCCGCATTCAACTCCTGCCAAAGGAGCTTCATCCAGTTTCCACAGCTTGGACGCCATTTCAGTATGTCCGCCGCAGGCGGCATGGAAAAACGCGGCCAAGGGCCTTTGCCTCCATATCAAGACCATACCCTTTGTCTCATCAACCGCTTTATTTGTTCTATAGCGCTGGGCATAGACACCGTTATATACCTGCGAACTGATATCGGAATACAGGTGATAATGCCTGCAGCGGTTCTCCTGTATCTGATACAGCGCGTATGTCCTTGAAACAATCGCCTGGGCCTTAATAGCCTCCATAGGCCAACGATGCGATACCTCATGATACAGAACACCCTTTATATAATCTTCCAGGTCAACCTCATTTACCGCCATAAGCCGATTGTTGTCTGTCATTATTATCTTTAGACAGCCCTTATAAAGGCGCTTATTCAGATAAATAGAAGGCTGTTTTTCCGGCATTAGACGTATTGACCTGACATTACAGGTCTTACCGCCAAACCTT